>NZ_JAAVJL010000003.1:0-300000 GCF_012863495.1 Pseudanabaena yagii GIHE-NHR1 | reverse complement strand
ACCTCTGCACCGCACTTGTGCGAGGATTTAAAGAGTTAGGAGTAGATTGTAACGTCGTTGTTTTAAATGCTAGTGATGCGGAATTAGCCAAATGCGGAGATCTTCCCGTCATTACTCTGAATGTAAAACGAACTACTTTCTCTCTCTTGGCAACTGCCCGTTATCTGCGAGAATATCAACCAGATATAATTTTGCCGATGCCTTGGTATTTTAATATTGTAGCAATTTGGGCTAAATATTTAGCAGGAACCAAGACAAAGGTAGTTATAGGAGAACATAACATTATTAGTCTTGAGGCTAGTATTGAGCATCGTGATAAACTTCATCTCCGATTTCTCCCAGTTTTGATGCGCTACACCTATCCTTTTGGAGATGGTTTAATTGGAGTATCTAAAGATACAGTCACAGATTTAGTAGAAACACTCAAGATTGCTGCAAAGATACCCATGCAAGTAATTTTGAATCCAATTAATCCTCAAAGTGTGGACAAACTCTCTCAGGAAACCATTAACCATGATTGGTTCCAAAACTCAGATGTCCCAGTTATTGTCACAGCCGCCAGATTAGCCAAACAAAAACAACTTGATGTTTTAATTCAAGCATTTGCCCAAGTGCTTAAGGTGTCTCCAGCTAGACTGCTAATTTTAGGAGAAGGACCTTTGCGATCTGAGCTTGAATCTCTATGTCAGAGCTTAGGTATAGCAGAATCAGTATGTATGCCTGGATATGATCCCAACCCCTATCGCTATATGGCAAATTGCGATTTATTTGTATTGGCATCTGCTTGGGAGGGTTGCCCGATCGCTTTGCAGGAAGCAATGGCTTGTGGCGCAGCCGTAGTAGTAACTGATGCTCCTGGTGGGATGAAAGATATTGTTGACTATGGCAAATATGGCATATTAGTAAAAACAGGTGATCCTGATGCCTTAGCTCAAGGAATGCTGCAAGTGCTGACTCAACCAGAATTAAAACAACATTATCGGGAGCAGTCAAAACAGCGATCGCAAGATTTTGATTACTTAAAAATCAGTAAGCAGTACCTAGAATTTTGTCAATTGGTGTTGGATATTCCTCGCAACAAGGAGGCACTGGGAAGATGAAGATACTTTTGTCTGCCTATGCTTGTGAACCAGGACGTGGTACGGAGTTAGGAGTTGGTTGGAACACTGCCCGCGAGGTAGCACGTTATCACGAAGTTTGGGTGTTGACTAGACCTGACGATGGGCGTGAGGCGATCGAAGCTGAGCTAGAACGGAATCCAGTCCCTAATCTGCACTTTGTTTATTTTACCCTGCCTATCTGGGGGGCTGGGTGGAAATGGGGGCAGGGAGCCTTTCAAATTCACTATTATCTTTGGCAGATTCAAGCATATTTTGTAGCTCTCAAGTTGCATCGTGAAATAGGCTTTGATTTGGCTCATCATGTTACCTTTGTCAAATATTCCACTCCCAGTTTCTTGTCTCTATTACCGATTCCATTTATTTTTGGTCCAGTCGGCGGCGGCGAATCAACCCCTAAAGCTTTTGAGCAAAACTTTAGCGGGCGCGGCAAAATTTACGAGTTTTTGCGTGGCTGTGCTCGCTGGGTTGGTGAGCACGATCCTTTTACTCGTATGACTGTACGTCGCAGTATTCTCAATTGGGCGACAACTCCAGAGACATCGGAACGGCTCACGAAACTAGGAGCAAAGAAAGTTGAAGTACTTTCTCAGGTAGGTTTATTACCCGAAGAAGTAACTTATTTAGCAAGCTTCCCACTTCCCGATTCTGTGCCCCTTCGATTTATTAGTATTGGTAGATTTTTGCATTGGAAAGGATTTCACTTAGGTCTAAGAGCTTTTGCTCAAGCAAACTTACCCAAAGAAGCAGAATATTGGCTGATTGGTAATGGTCCAGAACAAGATCGTTTACTGCAGATGGCATCTGATTTAGGGATTGCAGATCAAGTTAAGTTTTTGGCTGAAATGCCACGAGATGAACTATTACAAAAGTTGGCTAGTTGCATAGCTTTAGTACATCCTAGTTTGCATGAATCAGGTGGCTTTGTGTGTTTAGAAGCGATGGCAGCAGGGAGACCTGTAATTTGTCTTGATTTAGGTGGTCCATCAGTTCAAGTAACTGACCAGACGGGTTTTAAAATTCCTGCACTGGATCCTGAACAAGCTGTGACAGGATTAGCTCAGGCAATAAATCGTTTAGCTACTGACCTAACTTTGCGATCGCAAATGGGACTTGCTGGTCGGCAGAGAGTCAATCAACTATTTAATTGGGAAACCAAGGGCAAGTTCCTAGTTGATGTTTATGCAAAAGTTTTGTCACAAAAGGAGGAATAGATGCGGATTCTAACGATTCATAACTACTATCAACAACCTGGTGGCGAAGAGCAAATTTTTGCTACTGAAAGCGCCTTGCTAGAATCTCATGGTCATGAGGTTATTCGTTATACTCTTGATAACGATGATATTGCCAAGGTGAATCCATTACTTTTGGCTAAAAAAACTTTATGGAATGGTAAGGTTTATCGTGATCTGCGATCGCTAATTCGTGAACAAAAGCCACAAATTGCCCATTTTCATAATACATTTCCCCTAATCTCCCCTTCGGCATACTATGCAGCTAAAGATGAAGGTGTCGCTGTAGTTCAAACTCTACATAACTATCGTTTACTATGCCCCAATGCTTTGTTTTTTCGAGAAGGTCGGATCTGTGAAGATTGCTTGGGCAAAGTACCAATATCAGGAATAATTCACGGATGCTACCGAAATAGTCGTAGCGCTAGTGCGATGACTGCGGCAACAATTAGCTTTCATTCGCTACTAGGAACTTGGAGCAATGCTGTAGATACATTTATTGTCTACAGCAAGTTTGCTGTGGACAAATTCATCCAAGGTGGATTGCCCGCCGAAAAAATTTCCTTCAAAACAAACTTTCTACACCCAGCCCCCGAGCCTGATAACGGTGATGGTGGATATGCTTTGTTTGTCGGTCGATTATCGGTTGAAAAAGGCTTGGGCGTAATGCTTGATGCATGGAGACAACTAGAAGGTAAAATTCCTCTCAAAATTCTAGGAGATGGTCCTATGGCAAGTTTAGTAACTGAAGCTGCTAAGGAAATGCCAGAAATCGAGTGGTTGGGACGCAGACCCTTAGAAGAAGTGTATAAGATTGTTGGTAAGGCTGCTTTTCTGGTATTTCCTTCTGAGTGGTTTGAAACTTTTGGACGAGTAGCGATCGAAGCTTTTGCTAAAGGTACGCCAGTAATAGCTTCAAATATTGGGGCGATCTCTGAGCTGATAGAACATCAACATAATGGAATGCTCTTTCGCCCAAGTAATCCCACAGACTTAGCAGAGCAAATCAAGTGGTTATTGGCACATCCCCAAGAGCTAAGTCAGATGCGACTGAATGCGAGAAATGAATTTGATGCTAAATATACTGCTGAAGATAACTACAAACGATTGATAGAGATTTACCAGACGATCCTAAAAAAATGAACTGGCATCCATATTTTTAGTAACAAAACATGGACTAGTACATGAGAACATTAGCAGAAACAACACCCAAAAGAGAAGGGTATATCACAAACTCAAGCTTAACTTTGTTTGGGCTTGGCACAGCATTGTTTCCTCGAGTTTTTACAGCTTTAAAGATACCAACTGCTATTAACTTCTTACATTTTGTAACAATTCCACTTGCCTGTGGATCAGTACTACTGAAATCTCGGAGTAAAGATCTTAAACAAATTGCAATTTCCAAAACTATATTACTGAGTTTATTCCTTTTTCTTATAGTTGTCTTTATTAGTGCTTTATTAAATGAAGCAGGTGTGGTTAATGCGGTTCTCGATTATTTATTACTTGCTGAACCATTTATTGTCATCTTAACGATTGTCAGTATACCGATGACGATAGAAATCTATCAACGATTTCGCAAATGGATTTTACAAGCTGCCATGATTAACATGCTATTTGCTTATGTACAAAAGTATGTTTTTCATATGGAAAAACTAGAAGGTTTAGAAGACAATATCAAAGGGATTTTTATTGGGCAGGGAGCTGGGCATGTGCTAGGTGGTTCTGTTGCTATGACTTTTGCGGGTTACTACTTAGTTACAGCCAAAACTAAACCACTTTGGTTTCGCATTGTGATATTTCTAGCTTGTTTTAATCATATTATTATTTCAGACACAAAACAGGTGTTACTATCATTTATAGCTGGATATGTACTCCTTTATCTAATCAATATCAAGGATATTAGAAAAACATTAATATACTTAATACTAGGATCTATATTTTTGAGTGTTTTCTATTGGGCAATTTATAATATTGAATATCTCACTTCCTATACAGTGTGGATTCGCCCAGAGATTTATGGTCCAGATGGGGAAGCAACTCGATTAAAACTTGCAACCTTTCGTCTTGTTCCTCAATATTTTCATTCTCCTTTTAACTGGTTATTTGGATTAGGTCCTGGGCATACAGTTGGCAGATTAGGTGGATGGATGTTAGAGACATACTGGAATTTACTAGCTCCACTAGGCGCAACTATACATCCTGTTAGCAAAGAGATTTGGCGAACAGTAGCTGCTAGTTGGTTGGGCGATCAATCGAGTCTATTTTCACCCCTATTTGGTTGGGCTGGTATTTGGGGAGATTTAGGTTTTATGGGATTAGGAGCATATTTCTATATGGCATTTGTAGTCTGGCGTTATGTTTGTGTGACTGATTTTTCTAAGTACCTAATGCTAACAGTATTCGTATTTGGTTTAATATTTTCACAGCTTGAGGAACCAGGATATAGCCTATTTGTAGCTAGTATGATTGGATTAGGGTGGCAGGATATTAGAATTGCAACACAAACTAGGTTTTTATCTAATATTTAATAATGCTACGCTTTCAACATTTCCTCTTGTTTTTAATTCAGAGTAACTAGCTGCTGCTTGCTATTAATAGATATTAATAGATTTAACGCGAGTTCGGGATAATTTGAAACTGGCTTTGAGAGAGGGTTTGCGTAGCAAATCCTCTCTCAAAGCCCAAAAATAAAAACCTTGCTAAGCAAGGCTTTTATTTTTGGGCTTTTGAAATTTGCCAGCTTAATCCGAACTGACGTTAGATTTAGGGCAAGTCAAATTTGTTGAGAATGCTTAAGGCAATAGCTGTGATAACAATTTGGACAATGACTTGTACAGGAGTTTGTTTGTTACCACCTTCTCCACCACTTTCTTGAGCTAGGACAGGAGAAGCAATGCATAGAAATAGCACAATAAAAATAGATAAAATAAATAATTTAGACTTAGAAAACATGTGATTCAGGAATTATAATTTTTCCGCAAAAAGCTTTATTAAAAGAATTAAATTATCAGAAATTGATTTCCCATAATTCAGATGCAGCAAGCAAAAAATATTTTTAAGCTAATAGCTATTGCGATCGCCAAATTGATTTTACCAATTTTATGGCAACGATGGGAACAGCAAAAATCTCGTTTAGATGATTGGGCACAACTACAAATTTATCACCAACATAATCTTGCCCTACCTCCTCCGACAACAGGTGAGAACCGCATTGTTTTTTTTGGTGATTCTATCACTGAATTTTGGGATTTAGAAAGTACTTTTCCTGATAAAAAATATATTAATAGGGGTATATCGGCTCAAACGACACCACAAATGCTCGTCCGCTTTCGCCCCGATGTGCTGTCACTTCAGCCTAGGGTTGTAGTGATCCTTGCTGGGATTAATGATATTGCTGGTAATACAGGGGCAACAACGTTAGACATGGTAGAGGGCAACTATATATCATTCAGTGAACTGGCTCAGATGAACCATATTCAAGTGATCTTTGGTTCAGTATTGCCCATTAATGACTGGAGTGCACTTAACCAGACAGAACCACAGGCAAATCTAAAGATTTGCACTTTGAATAGCTGGCTCAAAAACTATTGTCAAAAACATCAACATGTTTATCTAGACTATCACAACCATATGGTAGATGATACAGGCAGGCTACGAACAGAATTATCTGATGATGGTCTACATCCAAATACTAAAGGATATGAAGTAATGGCCGAGTTGGTAGAAGACGCAATCAAGAAAGCGATCGCACAAATATAAATTCTTTATCAAAATTTGTCACAAGAATGTCTAGTAGATGAATTGGCGCTTAACTATAATCCCTAAAAAGCTAAATTGATATGACTACTTAAGTATTAAGCTAATGGTTAGGTAGGTTAAGTAACTGGGAATAATTAAAAAATAGAGTCAAAACCTTTATTAAATCGTGCCCCGCAGGTTTTGGGGCTTTATATTTAATTGTGCCCATCTACTTAAATAATTATTGAAAAGTTTCTTGAAAAATACAGGTAGAATAGTTATAAATTTAAAATCTCGCATTCAATTAGAATAGAATCTAACCAACATTGCATGAAAGTTGAAATTACAGCAATTCCCGACGTTTTACTGATTACTCCTAAAGTATTTGCGGATGCGAGAGGATTTTTTTATGAGTCCTATAATCATCAAACTTTTGTTGAAAAAACAGGATTAGATATTAATTTTGTTCAAGATAATCATTCCCGATCGCAAAAAAATGTTTTGCGAGGATTGCATTATCAAATTGGTAAGCCCCAAGGCAAATTAGTGAGAGCTTTGGTTGGCACAATTCAAGATGTTGCTGTCGATTTACGGAAAAGTTCACCAACTTTTGGGCAATCAGTTAGCTATATTCTCAGCGCCGAAAACTATCAGCAATTGTGGATTCCCGCAGGCTTTGCCCATGGTTTTGCCGTATTGTCTGACGTGGCAGAAGTAGCTTATAAAGCTACAGACTACTATGCGCCTGCGGAGGATCGCTGTCTACTGTGGAACGATCCTGATGTAGCGATCGCATGGCAACTTAGTGATACACCAATTGTGTCTGCTAAGGATGCTGTTGGCAAACTATTAAAAGAAGCGGAGTTATTTGCATGAGTTCAGCAGAAAGATTTCAAAAAGTACTCATCACAGGTGGAGCAGGTTTCATTGGCTCTAACTATGTGCATTATGCCTTGACCCATCATCCAACTTGGGAGATTGTGGTAATCGATAAGCTTACCTATGCGGGCAATCTTGATAATCTAAAGGATGTTAGCGATCGCATTACTTTCATTGAAGGGGATATTGCTAATCCCGAAGATGTGGAAAAAGCGGTAAATGGTGTGGATGCAATTCTCAACTTTGCGGCTGAGAGCCATGTTGATCGAAGTCTACGTGATCCCTTGCCCTTCATTCGCACCAACATTGAGGGAACATTACTGCTATTAGAAGCAGCACGCAAGCATCAAATCAAGCGATTCCTCCATGTATCTACTGATGAAGTTTATGGGGATTTAGTTGGTAGCGATCGCCACTCTTTGGAAACCGATCCTCTGTCACCACGTAGTCCTTACGCTGCATCAAAGGCAGGAGCGGAGCATCTGGTATTTTCCTATGGGATTAGTTACGGATTAGATGTGGTAATTACTCGTGGTTCAAATACCTATGGGCCTTATCAATATCCTGAAAAGATTATTCCGCTCTTTGTTACCAACGCTCTAGAGTCAAAGTCTTTGCCCATCTATGGTAAAGGTGAAGCTGTTCGGGATTATCTGTATGTAGAAGACCATTGCTCAGGCATTGATACGGTACTCCATGCGGGTGAAAGTGGTAACGCCTATAACATTGGCGCGAGGGTACAAATCAATGGGATTGAAGTTGCGACAACTGTTTTAGGGTTGCTTGACCGCCCTGAATCATTAATGCAGTATGTCAGCGATCGCCCCGGTCATGACTACCGCTACTCCGTTGACCCTAGTGCTGCTGAGACCTTGGGATGGGAACGGAAATGGGACTTTAAACGCGGTATTGCCCAAACCGTTGCTTGGTATCAACAAAATGCTGATTGGTGGCAAGCGGTCAAAGACAAAAAGGTATTCCAAGAGCATTATAAAGAATGGTACGCCAGATGACGAATGTACTCAAAGTTGCTTTGATTGGGGCAAATGGTCAGTTAGGGTCAGATATTGTCAGTCACTTTTCGCAAAGCGATCGCTATCAACTCACGGCTTTGACTCGTGCTGATGTGGATATCACACAAGCAGAGTCAGTACAAAAAGCTTTAACCAGTCAAAAATTTGATGTGGTGATCAATAGTGCTGCCTATGTAAGGGTTGATGATTGTGAGCAAGAAGTTGAAACAGCTTTTAAGGTCAATGCTTTCGGTGCTTTACATGTAGCTAGGGCTTGTCGCGAGATTGATGCTCTTTCTGTGTATATCAGTACTGATTACGTCTTTCGAGGCGATCAGTCATCTGGCTATACAGAATCAGATCTGCCAGATCCGATCAGCATTTATGGCGCATCCAAATTTGCAGGTGAGAATCTAGTTAGGCAAACTACGCCGCGATCCCTAATTTTGCGAATTTCTAGCGTATTTGGTAAGGCAGGGGCAAGTGGGAAAGGTGGCAACTTTATCGAGACAATCATCAAAAAAGCAAAGGCAGGTGATCCCCTGAAGGTAGTCAATGACATGTTTATGTCACCGACCTATACCTACGATGCTGCTAGATTGTTAGATGAGCTTTTGCAATCAGGCACTATCGGGGTAATTCATGGAGCGAATACAGGCATTTGCTCATGGCATGAGTTTGCGACTCAAGCTCTAAAGCTCGCCAATATCTCCCATCCCATTGAGTCAATTCCTGCTTCGGCATTTCCTACTAAGGCAACTAGACCGATGAACTCGGCGCTTACTAGCGATCGCTTAGAAAGCATCACAACTTTGAAGATGCGTCCTTGGCAAGAAGCTCTGACTGCTTATTTAACCGAAAAATCCTATCGTTAGTTTTAGAATGGGCAGCGCTTGGTACTGCCCATCTTCGTATTCACTATCCAAAACCAAAAACATGAAAGCTCTCATTCTCTCTGGTGGTAAAGGCACAAGATTACGACCACTCACCTATACAGGTGCAAAACAACTAGTCCCCGTCGCTAATAAGCCGATTCTTTGGTATTGCATTGAAAGCATTGTTGCGGCAGGGATTACGGATATTGGCATTATCATTAGCCCTGAAACTGGCGAGGAAGTAAAAACCAAAACAGGCAATGGCGATCGCTTTGGTGCAAAGATCGAATATATTCTGCAAGCTGAACCTCTAGGACTAGCCCATGCGGTTAAAATTGCCCAGCCATTCCTTGGTGATGACTCTTTCATCATGTTCCTTGGTGATAACTTAATCGAATCCCAATTGGAGAAGTTTTTAGCCAATTTCCAGCAGAAACAACTAGATGCTCTTATCTTATTGCGGCAGGTGGCTGATCCTACTGCTTTTGGGGTTGCAACCGTTGACGAATCGGGCAAGGTGCTGCAACTAGTGGAAAAACCAAAGAATCCTGCATCAAATCTGGCGCTAGTTGGTGTGTATTTCTTCAAAAACACAATTCATACGGCGATCTCTCAAATTGCACCATCGGCTAGAGGTGAATTAGAAATTACCGATGCGATCCAGAAACTAATTGACACTGACAAAAATGTAGCTGCTTCAGAGCTAGAGGGGTGGTGGCTAGATACAGGTAAAAAGGATGACATTCTTGCTGCCAACCAGATTGTGCTGGATGCCCGACTGAAGTCTAAGAATCTAGGTGAAGTGGATGCTGACAGCAACATTAGCGGACGTGTCGAAATTGGAGTAGGCTCTAAAGTTACTAACTGCAAAATTCGGGGACCTGTAGTTATTGGTGAAAACTGTCACCTCGAACATGCCTATATTGGTCCCTATACGAGCATTAGCGATCGCGTCACGATTATCGATACTGATATTGAACATAGCGTGATCCTCAATGACACTAATATTACGGGTATCCATCAGCGCATTGTTGATAGTGTGCTTGGACAGAGGGTAAAAATGCAGGTTTCACCGAAACGTCCACAAGCATTACGATTTCTCGTCGGTGATGATTCTCAACTGGAAATTATGTAATTTGAATTAATAGATATTTAAGCTGTTCTTCGCACAGCTTAAATATCTATTGCAGCCTATTTAGGGTTTGTGTAGTACAGATAAATTTTGAAAAAGCTTGCGAAGCAAGCTTTTTCAAAATTTATCTGGGTTTTAAGAAAGCGCAAAGCGCTGTAACTTGAGCCTAAAGTGAAAAATGATATTAGATCAGATTGTGCCTTTTGGAAGGTCAAAGGCTGAATATGAGTTGATGTTTGGGTTGTCGGATGGCGATCGCCATAAATCCATCATTGGTATTGGTGATGGGCCTGCGAGCTTTAATGCTGAGATGACCACCGCAGGTTATCAAGTTACATCGATAGATCCCATATATCAATTTACGGCAAGCAAAATCAAAAGCCGCTTTGATGCTTGTGTAGACGATATTATTGAGCAGGTGCGGAATACGCCAGACAATTGGGTATGGATCTATCACAAGTCCCCTGATGATTTACGTGCTAATCGCGAAAATGCGATCGCACTATTTCTAGAAGATTATGATCGCGGGAAAGCTGAAGGCAGATATATCAAGGCTGAATTGCCGAAACTAGAGTTTCCTAATCAACAATTTCAACTTGCGCTCTGTTCCCATTTTCTATTTCTCTATTCCGAGCATCTAAGTTTTGAGTTCCATTTAGAATCAATTCGTGAACTTTGTCGTATTGCCGAAGAAGTCAGGATTTTTCCATTGTTAACGCTTGCTCAAGTGCGATCGCCTTATATCGATCAAGTATGTAGCATTCTAGCTAGCGAAGGCATTAGTTCAGAAATTGTGCAAGTTCCCTACGAGTTACAAAAGGGTGGCAATCAAGCAATTATCTTTCGACAATAAAAAAGCTCGCCTAGCGAGTTTTTTACAGCAATTACTGAGTAAATGAACCCCAAGAAGAATTTTGAAAGCGTTGCTTTGCAACGCTTTCAAAATTCTTCTTGGTTTGGGTTTGAGCGCAAAGCGCTGTATGATGCGGAACGGGGGACTTGAACCCCCAAGTCTTTCGACACATGTACCTGAAACATGCGCGTCTACCAATTCCGCCAGTTCCGCGTTTGGTATTTTAGGACTACAATTAGCTGTTAGCAATTAGCTGTTAGCTTGTAAGTGAGATGTTGCTTCTCACTTGCAGATATCAAGTTTGCTGTAAAGATTGCACAATGTCAATAATCAAAACCCATAAAGTAAAGTTAAGCCTAACTCTAGTTTATAGTTTTTATGCCATAATCTACAGTAAAGCGATGGGAATACCGCATTATAAGACTGGCGATTTTCCCAGTAATCTTGTATCTTAGATTTGTAACAACGAAGACTGAACTAAAACTATGACACTGCGTTTAGGCGATACCGTACCCGATTTTACTCAAGACTCTACTGATGGCGTGATTAATTTTCATGAGTGGATCGGTGATAGCTGGGCAATTCTATTTTCGCACCCTAAAGATTTCACCCCTGTTTGTACCACTGAGCTAGGAACCGTTGCTAAGCTCAAGCCAGAATTTGATAAGCGCAACATAAAAGCGATCGCTTTGAGTGTTGATGGTGTTGAATCTCACAAGGGATGGGTTGGCGATATTGAAGAAACCCAAAGCACCAAGCTTAACTACCCTATTCTTGCCGATGAAGACAAGAAGGTTTCAGAGCTTTATGGCATGATTCACCCTAACTCTTCCACAGGTAATACATTGACTGTGCGATCGGTATTCATCATTGATTCCAATAAGAAGCTTCGCCTCACCTTGACCTATCCTGCTAGTACAGGTCGCAACTTTGATGAAATTTTGCGCGTGATTGATTCACTGCAATTGACTGACAACTACAGCGTTGCTACACCTGCTAACTGGAAAGATGGTGATGACTGTGTGATTGTGCCTTCAGTTTCTGATGAGGAAGCTAAGACCAAATTCCCTAAAGGTTTCAATCCTGTGAAGCCATACTTGCGTTTGACTCCTCAGCCTAACAAGTAATTGCCCAAAGTTCTCTGTGCTAAGCACAGAGAACTTTGAAAACAAAACAAAAAGGCTTGCTAAGCAAGCCTTTTTGTTTTGTTTACCAGCTTTCGTCCTCGACAGCTGTTTTATCCCAAATTTCTAAATCTAGCTCTTCTAGATAAATAATTCCACTTTGTATTTGTTGGGTTGTTCCAGTTAGTTCTAAGGTGAACCAGCCATCATCTTCTGGATTTTCTCCAAGAAGTGCAGCAATGATAGTCACAGTCAGTCCGTGTTCACAGGAGAGGCGAGAGATAATTGGCTCTCCGTAGCAACTTCTCGGTACGCGCATAGCTATACGTGTAGTCGTCCGTCGCTTTTCCTCTATATTTACGGTAGCTCTGGAATCGATGCATTCCGCCGCTAGCATTGAAGTTTCTCCAGTGCAAATGTCTTAATGTTTTGACATAACCATGATAGCTAAAGTTTTACGGAAATGAAAGTGATTTGAGTCACCAAATCGATAAAGAGTATAAAGTTTTACTATCTGGATATTTAGATGATGCCTTATCACGGTTTTCAATGAGTGCATACTCATTAAAAACTAATTTATGCCCTTATGGTATGCGGCGTTTTGCGACTGTATATTTGCTAATTATGACCAAAGAAGCAACAAGCTACGATCGCATTTACGAAATTGTGCGTCAAATTCCACGAGGTTACGTGGCTACCTATGGACAGATTGCTGAGCTTGCCAATTTAGCGAGAAAAGCCCGTGTAGTCGGCTATGCACTCTATCGTGTGGATATGCAATCTTTAGATGTGCCTTGGCAGCGAGTGGTGAATGCCAAGGGGGAAATTTCACTATCGCCTTTACGCTTTGGGACTGACTATTTGCAGCGATCGCTTCTTGAAGCAGAAGGAATTATTTTCAGTCCCACAGGTAAAATCGATCTACGCAAATATTTATGGAAACCTGATTTAGGATGGGCAGTGACAAGCGCTGACCATCACAATATTAAATAACTATGACAACTGCAACTTTACTAGTTTCTTGTCCAGATCAAAAAGGCTTAGTCGCAAAAATTTCGGACTGGGTGTTTTCCCACGGTGGCAATATTCTCCATGCCGATCAACATTCTGATAGTACGGCAGGGCTATTTTTAATGCGGGTTGAATGGGAATTGGATAGCTTTGATCTAGCGCGAGAAGAGATTGCCCCGACCTTTGAGAAACTAGCGATCAATATCCATGCTAAATGGAATATTCATTTTTCTGACTATGTGCGCCGTATTGCCATTTTTGTCTCGAAACAGGATCACTGTTTGTATGATTTGATCCTGCGGCAGCGATCGCATGAACTTGATGCCGTGATCCCCGTTGTCATTAGTAACCATCCTGATTTAGAAAAGGTCGCGCATAACTTTGGGATTAATTATCATCACATTGCGATCAATCCTGAAAATAAGTTGGAGCAAGAGAAAAAGCAACTAGAACTACTCAACCAATACAAGATTGATTTGGTGGTTCTGGCGAAATATATGCAGGTACTTAGTCCAAATTTTCTGTCAAAGTTTTCGCAAGTAATTAATATCCACCATTCCTTTTTGCCTGCTTTTGCGGGAGCAAATCCCTATCAAAGAGCCTATAAACGTGGCGTAAAGATTATTGGGGCAACAGCTCATTATGTAACCGATGAACTCGATGAGGGACCAATTATTGAGCAGGATGTGATTCGGGTGTCCCATCGCGATTCAGTTACCGATCTGATTCGTAAAGGTAAAGACTTAGAGCGAATTGTTTTGGCTAGGGCTGTCAGACAACATTTACAAAACCGAGTATTGGTTTATGGTCAATCTGCTAACTCAGGTTTGGGACTGAGGACTGTAGTATTTGATTAGACGCAAAGACTAAAAGCTGAAAACTGAATGTGATTGGCAACACATTTAATCTGCATGGTTGCTGCTTTTAGGTTATGTTAATAACATTACAAATTTTAACAATTTTTATTCAAGGTTTTAAAAATGACAGCAAGAATACAGTTAGCGATCGGCATTGATGAAGAAGCTTCCGATGTAAAAATCACCAGATCTAAGGATGGAGATACCAGCGTTGCTGTGTTTTTCTTTGATTCACCTAACTGTATGTCTGGCGCAAATGCTGGCAATAATGAAATTTTGGGAATGTACATGATTGATGAAGAGGGGCAAATGGTGACGCGCAACGTCAACGCCAAATTCATCAATGGCAAGTCTGCGGGAATTGAAGCAATTCATAAACTCAATGGACAGTCTGAATGGGAACGCTTTTTGAGATTTATGAATCGCTATGCTGAAGCTAATGGTATGAGTCTCAATAAAGCTTAAATCTATAGCGACGTAAAAAAGGTAGCGACACAAAGTGTCGCTACCTTTTTTTCACTAAGGGACTTGCTATTAATTAAAGTACCTGTGGCTTCGACTCCGCTCAGCCAATGTTAGCTGAGCGAAGTCGAAGCTAGATAACTTTGGTGGGACATTTTTTATCCGCAAGTCCCTAATCTCATAAAAACTAGAAAGCATCGCTACGCGATGCTTTCTAGTTTTTATAAAGCTGCTTCTCTCTTGAGAGTGTCGCGATCGCTGATCTTTGTATTAGGTGTCTGAAGTGCAAAGTAGAGTTTATTCAAGGCACTGAGATAGGCTCTAGCAGAGGCAACAATGATATCTGTGTTAGCAGAATGACCAGAGAGCGTACCTGCATCGGGATGCTTGAGGCGAATGGTGACTTCGCCAAGGGCATCGATACCTGCGGTAACGGATTGCACCGAGTACTCAATCAACTGATTGGGGACATTCACAATGCGATTAATTGCTTTGTACACTGCATCTACAGGACCAGTTCCTACGGAAGCATCAGTAATTTCCTGACCATCTGGCATGACTACTGTGACTGTTGCTGTAGGAATAGCGCGATCACCACAGCTTACTTGGACATGATCGAGCTTGAAGGCTTCGGGCGCATGACGGATTTCGTCATTAACGATCGCTTCTAGGTCGCGATCGCTAATTTCACGTTTTTTGTCAGCAAGCTCTTTAAAGCGTACAAAAGCAGCATTAAGTTCTTGCTCCGAGAGTTCAAAGCCAAGTTCTTTCAATCGAGAACTCAAGGCATTGCGCCCCGAAAGCTTACCAAGGACGATCAAGTTATCGGTCAAACCTATGGATTGAGCATCCATGATTTCGTAGGTAAGACGGTTTTTCAAAACACCATCTTGGTGAATACCTGACTCATGGGCAAAGGCATTTGCTCCGACGATCGCTTTATTGGGCTGCACCAACATTCCTGTGAGATTAGACACAAGGCGCGAAGTCTTGTAAATCTGCTTAGTGTCAATATTGCAAAGAGGTGCTGTTGATTCCGCAGGACGACCGAGATAGCTATTGAAATAAGCACGACGGACATGTAATGCCATCACCAATTCTTCGAGAGCCGCATTACCTGCGCGTTCACCGATACCATTGATAGTGCATTCCATTTGACGTGCGCCATTCTTAGCAGCTTCGAGGAAATTTGCTACCGCCAAACCAAGGTCGTTATGCCCATGCACAGAAATAATCGCTTGATCAATATTGCGGACATTATCCTTAATACCCTTAATCAAGGCTCCAAATTCTGATGGAGTTAAGTAACCAACGGTGTCGGGGATATTTACCGTTGATGCACCTGCGGCGATCGCAGCTTCTAATACTTGATAGAGAAATTCAGGATCGGAGCGACCTGCATCTTCTGGCGAAAATTCGACATCGGCAACTTTAGATTTGGCATAGGCAACCATCTCAGGCACGATTGCCAAGACTTCAGCGCGAGTTTTACGGAGCTTGTACTCCAAGTGAATATCAGAAGTTGCAAGGAAAGTATGAATTCTTCCTTTTGCCGCAGGTTTGACTGCCTCTGCTGCCGCATCAATGTCGCCTTTAGTAGCACGCGCTAAACCGCAAATCGTTGGGCCATTTTCCGTACCAACGAGCTTGGCGATTTCTTGAACTGCATGAAAATCACCTTTACTTGCGAAGGGAAAACCTGCCTCAATAATGTCTACACCAAGTCGAGCCAGTTGCTGGGCGATTAGCAGTTTTTGCTCCACGTTCAGGGTTGCGCCGGGGGACTGTTCACCGTCGCGTAGTGTGGTGTCAAAAAAGATAATGCGATCCTGAGCAACGTTAGACTCTTGAGGTGTTACTGATGTAGACATAATGCGTTAATTCATGAATGGTTAATATGAAAAGGTAACGATAGAAATACTCTTAAGTCATTTTGTGATTTGTTTTGCTAAGCAGTAAAAAGCACAAAAAACATAAGTTGTCTTCAATTTTAGCCCTTTTCTTTAAAAATTGGTAAGCCATTTTAGTTAGTTATAACAGTAGTTAGTCAAAAACAAAACCCAGAAGAGAGTTGTGGCGCTTCGCGCCACAACTCTCTTCTGGGTTTTTAGCTACATCTAAGCGATGAACAGTAAGGATATTTTGTAGCGCAACTTCCTTCGACGCTCTACAAAATATCTCTACAAAATATATTGAATATATTGATCAGCAAATCTGCGGATTGTGATAACTTCACCCTTGAATGAACATAGGATAAGGGAATAGTAATCAGAAACAGGGGATATCAGAAGTTTTGTAATACAGAAGTTGAGATCGCATCAGGATTAGTTCTATGAAGCCTAAAATTTTACACTTACTTAGCGATCGCAATGTGGGAGGAGTAACTGCTTGCACTAACAGTTTAATGCGATCGCATCTGTCTGAGAAATACGACTTTCTTTTGCTCACACCCAACGAAGCTCTAGCACAAATGTCAGATTTAAAGCCTGACCTGATCATTATGCACGATCCTTCGGCTTGGAAAATTTTGCCAGTTTTGTGGCGATTGCGATCGCATGGTCAAGTCCTCATTCACGATCACCATTATTCAAAATCCTTTGAGGCGATTAATGTTCCCAATAAACAGCGCTTTCGCCTTGCCTTAAAGCTAGCCCATGTGATCGCCAATTACGTTGTGGCAGTATCCCATGCTCAAGGTGATTGGATGTTAGAGCATAAGCTCGTGAAGCCTGAGAAACTAACCGTAATTCAACAATGTCGCACTCTTGATAATTTCTTGTCTTTACCGATTAAACCCTTAGGAGAGAAGTTAATCTTTGGAGTCTATGGCAGGTTCTCTAACCAAAAGGGAGTCGAGCTTGTACTCGCAGCTATGCAAGCTTTACCAGATTTGGATGTAGAACTATTAATCGGCGGCTATGGTGAACATGAACAGATGTTATATCAAATGGCAGAAGGCGATCACCGCATTCAATTTGTCGGTAAGTTAAGTAATGTGCCGCAATTTTTGGAATCCTGTGATGTGGTATTGATTCCTTCGCGATGGGAGCCTTGGGGGAATGTCTGTGTAGAAGCAAAGGCAGCAGCTAAACCCGTTATCGTTACAAATGTTGATGGTCTACCTGAGCAAATTAAGAACTGTGGACTTGTTGCTGAGCCAACAGCCACATCTTTAAAAGAAGCGATCGCGAAAGTAGTGAATATCTACCAAAACTCCCCTCAAACTCTAGTTGCTTGGGGAGCAAATGGTAGAGCAGATGTCAATAATTCATGGGAACGATATCTTATGGAATGGGATCAACTGTCAGAAAAGATCACTAGGAAGAGAAAGAAGTAGAAACTTATGAAGCCTAAAATTCTTTCTGTACTAATTGATCGCAATGTTGGTGGAGTCACAGCATCGGTGAATAGCTTGCTAGAATCTTCCCTTGCTCAGAAATTTAGCTTTGCACTGATTAGCCCTCAGGAAGCTCTATCTAAACATACAAAATCGAAATTTAGACCTGATCTAACGATTGTTCATGATGCTAGCTCATGGAAATTCCTCCTAACTTTATTGCGTTTGCGAATGCGAAGTAAGTTAGTAATTCAAGAACATCATTATTCAGAATGCTTTGAATCTCTCAATGTTTCTCAGAAATGGCGATTTCGGCTAATGCTGAAAATAGCCTATGCGATCGCTAATCGTGTGATTGCTGTTTCCTATGGACAGATGAAATGGATGCTGAAACATAAATTAGTTAAGCCTAGAAATTTGACTGTCATTCAGCAATGTCGCAACTTAGAAGACTTCGTTGTATTACCAAGTAAACCTTTGGGAGATAAATTGATCTTAGGAGTCTACGGACGATTTTCTGCTCAGAAGGGGATTGATCTGCTTCTCAGAGCCATACAGGAGTTGCCTAGTCTAGATTTAGAATTATTAGTTGGAGGTTATGGTGAGCATGAACAGAACCTTCGCAAAATGGCGGATGGCGATCACCGTATTCAATTTGTGGGCAAGTTAGCCAACGTACCGCAATTTTTGGGAACCTGTGATGTCGTTGTTATCCCTTCACGGTGGGAGCCTTGGGGAAATGTTTGTTTAGAAGCTAAAGCGGCTGGCAAGCCTGTCATTGTGACAAGGGTTGATGGCTTAACTGAGCAGGTCAAAGATTGTGGATTAGTTGTGGAGGCAAATGTAGAGGAAATTAAAGAAGCGATCGCTAAAGTTGTTCATATTCATCAAACCTCGCCACAAACCCTGATCTGTTGGGGAGAACAGGGAAGACAATCCGTGCGTGGCGCATGGGAAAGATATCTAGCTGAATGGGAGGCTCTATTTTGGCTGTCCAGCAAATAATCAAAGTAATTAAAGAAAAGTTAGCCGATCGCTTTCTCCGCAATCTCGGTTGGCTCGGTTTGTCACAACTATTCATCCGCGTTTCCCGTTTGGCAGCCACTATTGTGTTGGCGAGGTTGCTCACTAAGGAAGATTACGGGTTAGCCGCACTGGTACTGACAACCAACGAATTTGTGAATGTCTTTACACAAAATGGAATTTGGGCAAAAATCGTTCAAGCTGATGAGGCAGATTTGCCAGAACTTTGTGAGACTTCCTATTGGCTCAACTGGATCGTATGCGGACTAGTGTTTCTATCTCAATGCATTGCAGCTTTTCCAGTCAGTTGGTTTTATAATGATCCGCGCATCATTTTACCAATTTGCGTAATGGCGACGGTATATTTGATGATTCCGATGGCTTTAGTACAAGCTTCTCTAGCTAATCGCGAAAATCGTCTCCATGTTTCAGCTTTAGCTAATGGCATTCAAGTCTCTGTGGATAATATACTAACAATCATCTTAGCCTTCTTAGGATGGGGAATGTGGGCGATCGTCTTGCCTAAAGTATTAGTAGCTCCAATATGGGTAATCGTATACTATCGCAATCATCCTTGGCGACCAACTTATAAATTTACCCTATCTAAATGGCAAGAAATTATTCGTTTTGGGCGTAGCGTCCTAGGAGTGAAAGTAATGCATACCTTGATTAACAATCTAGATTATGTGATTGCAGGAAGATTCTTGGGTGTGGAAGCGCTTGGATTATATTACTTTGCTTTTAATGCAGGGCTAGGCATTAGCATGAGTGCGATTAACACTCTAGAAACAGCTCTATTTCCTCATCTCTGCGATGCACGTAGTCAGCCTAGTGAGTTTAAATCACGGTATTTCAAATCCTTTAAAAGTATCGCTTGGATTATCTTGCCCCTCGTATTCTTACAATCATCATTAGCTCCATTTTATGTACCGTTGATCTTTGGGCAAAAATGGATTGCGGCTATACCTTTATTGATTCTCATTTGTCTGTCAGCAATTCCCCGCCCCTTTGCTAATGCTGCTTCTAGTGGACTATGGGCAATTGATAAACCCGATTGGGACTTTATGTGGAATATCCTATTTACAGGATTTTTTGCGATCGCTTTGCTCATCGGAGTTAATTGGGGAGTCTTAGGTGTGGCGATCGCAGTTTTCTTAACCCATAGTATTGCTTCACCTGCCTATACAGTCTGGGTATCTTCTTATATTTCGCGAGTAATGGATAGGGAAACCACCATAGCAATAGAAACCAAAGAAACAACCTAAACAGCAACTATAATTGCAACCAAATAATTTATGACATAAAGCTCTATAAATCTTACTTTATCCAGTTGCCAACATGAAATTAGCACCCTACACAAATCCTCGTAAATCTCAATAGTTAAATCGCTTAGATCATTATCCTAAGCAGTTTAAAGCCAAATGATTGTGACTTTTGATCCAAAAAATTCCTGCTATAATTAGATGTAATAATTGGGTATCTCTTGTCATGAGGTTAGCTAAATATACACAAAAAGTAGTTTCATTTACCTTAGGCATGATCGCCGTATCAATTACTGCGTCATTGACAATAGTTGCTAAGGTAAATGCAATTCCACTTTCAGCAGGCGATCGCATCAGGGTCTTAATTCCTGAAGGAGATTTGTTTAGCGGTGTATTTGAAGTTAATCTTGACGGCAAAATACAGGTTCCATATTTGGAGCCACTTTTAGTACAGGGGCTTGAAGTTAGTGAGGTCAGGCAAAAGATTTATGATGCTTTAATCGCCAATCAATATTTTCAACCCAAATTTTTACAGGTGAGCGTAAGTATCCTTCAATGGTCAGCGATTCAAGTCACTGTCTCAGGAGAAACATTCCAACCAGGAAGAATCATAGTCAACTCAAGATCAGCCGAGGATCGATCGCAACAACAAAGTGTATCTTCGGGAGACTATCCACCTGAACGTTATCTGACGGCAGCTCTCCGTGGGGCAGGCGGCGTAATGCCCAATGCCAACATTAAAGAAATTCGCTTGATTCGCAATGGTAAAGACCGCAAGGTTGACCTCACGGGTATTTTTACGGGGGAGCCTGTCGTTGATGTACCTTTAGTGGCAGGCGATCGCATTATTGTTCCCAAATTACCTGAACCGCAGAATGAATTTGTCCGTCCTTCACAAATTACCCCCCCCGGTATTCGCGTATTTCTATCAAATCTGACAAAATCGGCAGATAGTAATTCTAGCTCTTCGATTAAATCTGATGGTTCTTCTTTCCCCTATGGAGCAAGGTTGTCTCAGGCAGTGGTTTCTGCAAACTGTGCAGGTGGAATAGTGACTGCCCATGATCGCCATGCGTTACTTGTACGTGTTAATCGTGTTACAGGAGAAACAGTTTCTTGGGATCGTTCCATCGAAGAAATCATGAGAACTTCTAAAAACGATAATGACAACCCATTCTTGATGCCTGAGGATACCGTAGCCTGTTATGACTCGACCACATCCGATGTCCGCGATGTCCTATCCACAATTAGTGAATTTCTGAACCCCTTCAATCTCATATTTAATATTTTTGGAGGCAATAAGAAATGACCGATATTGCTCCCTCAGGATTACCCCATCTGATGAAGCTGGGTAAAAATAACTTTTTGCGATATTCGCGATATATTGCGCTCGGAGTTATCGCTAATGCGGGTCTATGGGGAGCAGCGCTGCTATATCTCAAAGTCACTCCACCCGTTTATATTAGTAAATGGGCAATGATCATGCCAGGGAATGGGTTGGGGGTTAATGTTAGTCTTGCCGATATCGGACAGACTTCTGCTTCTAGTAGTTCGCCCTTTGGCGGTACAAGTATGGACCCGAGAGCAAACTATCAATTTATCATCACGGATGAGAGTGTCCTAGAAATTGCTGCTGAAACTCAGAAAATCCCCATTAGTAAGCTAGGTAAACCGAAGGTCAAGCTAGTTGATAATACTTCCATTATGGAATTGGAAATAGGCGCAAAAACCCCTGAGCAAGCCAGAGATAACGCAACAGCAATCATCGAGGCGCTCCAATCACGTCTGAATATGCTTAGGGCTGAGGAAATAGATAAACGTGGGGAAAATACCGATGCGACTTTAAAAGAAGCAAGAGAAAAATTACAAATTGCTCAAAAAAAGCTATCTGCCTATAAAGCTAGTTCAGGACTAAGCTCATCAAATCAAGTTGGCGAGCTGTCTACAAATATTGAAACACTTCGCAAACAAAAAGCCGAAATATTTGCCCAAAAGGAGCAAATCTCCAGTCGATTTCAACAACTAGCCGATAGTTTGGGGCTAACAGTTCCTGAGGTGACAGATGCATTTGTTCTCCATGCCGATCGCCAATTTTTACAAAATGCCCGAGATTATAGCGAAGCAAATACCACATTAACTGTGATCCGCACGAAATGGGGCGTTAATCATCCCCTAGTGGTCAAAGAACAAGCAAGGCAAATATCTGCCAAATCTGCCATGATTGAACGAGCTAGTGCCATCTTACGCAAAGCAGTTACGACAGAATATATAGAACATTTAATCTTGGGTGATAGCTCTGGCACTAGTCGAGAAAACCTCTTTCGCGATCTCATTGCTTTTCAAGTCGATCAACAGGGAGCGATCGCTCAAAATGAGGCGCTCCAATACCAAATTTCGCAATTAGAAGATCGCCTACAGTCTCTAGTACAAAAGCAGGTCGGCTTAGATAATTTGCAACGTGAAGTGCAAATTGCTGAAGCTGTATTTGCCTCTACCCTCGCTAAAATGAATTTAGCAAAATCAGATATTTTTACAGCCTATCCCCTAGTACAGGTTCTTTCCAAACCATCCTTACCTGACAAAAAATCTGCCCCTCAGCCAACTGTAGTATTTTTAGGAACTACGGTTGGTTCTATCTTGATCACCACAGGTTTAGTGATGCTCTGGTGGCGCAAGGAAATTAAACAAAAAGTAGTTCTAGCAAAATCTAAGCCTGTGGAAGTTGTCCAATGAAACGTGAACGAGAGAATATTCAGCCAGAAAATTTTGCCGAACGTATTATTTGGTATGCGATTATTTGGACTTATTGGTTTTATTTTATCGGGGGATTATATATTCTCGGAGCAGCCGTAGCTTGGATTCTCTTTTACCATCTCTGTCGTGAGCTGTGGAAGCAGGATGAAAATACGCCTGAAGAAGACAAAATTCGGATTCCTTGGTCGATCTGGGTATGGATTGGAGGAATGTTGATGATGGAAGTTGCTTTAGTTATTGGTCATTTGGACAATTACTTAGGTCTAGGGGAAATTATCAAATCGACAATTGGTTGGGCAAAAGGATGGGCTTTGTTAGCTCTTTATCCTTTAGTAGGATGTCTAAAAATTCGCCCAAAGCTAATGTATCGCGCTGCGGCTCTGGTTTGTAGGACAAGCTTATTAATTTCGATTCCATTTGTCCTCGCTTTCTATTTGCATCTTCCTCAAAAGCTTTATGTTTCACCACTGAGAGCTGTCGGGGGACCTAGTGATGCTTTTTTTGAGGTAATGCTGTATGAAATAGACCCTGGTGAAGGGAAACCCAGATGGCGACTATATACACCTTGGGCTCCTGCTGCGGGTTTTGTGGCGAACATTTATTTTTTCATGGTTATTCATGAAAAGGATAAAAAGTTACGCTGGTTAGGAATTGCAGGATGTGTGGTCATTTGCCAAATCTCTGCCTCACGATTGGCTTTAATTTGCCTCCCAGCAGTTTGGTTAATGAGTGAATTTATGGCAAAACTCGGTCGCCCCTACACATTGATTGCATCGGGATTTATGAGCTTTTTTCTGAGTATCTCAACTAATCAGATTGCAGAAATGCTCCATGATTTTTCCGAGAAATTTACTGCCGCAAGAAAAGATTCTTCGCGAGTACGGGCGGCTCTGGGAAGAATTGCTGTTTATCGATGGGAAAAGGAAGCTCCCATTTGGGGACATGGTGTTGTAGTCAAGGGACCTCACATGGTAGAGTTCATGCCCATCGGTTCCCATCACAGTTGGTTTGGACTGCTTTATGTCAAAGGAATTGTCGGATATATATCACTAGCAGTGCCGATGGCATGTGGATTTATCCATATGTTATATCTATCTCAAAGAAGTATTCCTGCGAAGGTGGGCTTATGTATGGTGATGGTGCTGTTCTTTTATACCTTTGGGGAGAATCTAGAAATTTTGGCATATTTGTTTTGGCCAGGTCTAGTGATGATGGGAATCGGCGCACAGCCTAAGTATCTTGAACCTGAAGTTGAACAAATTAACAAACTTGAAGAATCACTGTAAGTTGTGCTCAAATCCAAACCAAGCCCCCCTAAAAGTGCTGCGAAGCAACACTTTTAGCAATTGTCTTAAATGTCAAGCCATAAGTTCATTTCATTCAGGAAAAAATGAATTAATATTATTCGCGCTAAAGCAAGACCATATACAGGTCTAAAAAACAGTTTAAATATATCTCTAGGCAGGCACAACAACAGCCTTACGCCACGCAGTTTTTTGTTTGAGCATGGCATTGAGAATAATCAGTAGCTTGTGCATACATGCAGTCAAAACAACCTTTTTAAGCTTGCCCCTAGCAAGCAGACGAGCATAAAAAGCACGAATCACAGGATTATACCGAACCAAAACCAGAGCAGCCATATATAGAACTGCTCGAACTGATGCTCTGCCGCCAGTAATTCTCCGCTTATCACGCATCTGTCCACTATCACAATTCATCGGAGCCAGTCCAACCAAACTAGAAATTTGTTTTGGGGTAAGGGTTCCTAGCTCAGGTAAAGATGATAATAGTGTACTTGCCACGACAATGCCAACCCTAGGGACACTGGTTAAAATTGCCTCTTGTTCAGTCCAAAGAGTAGATTCTTTAATCTGTTGGGCAATTTGTTCGTCAATTCCTTTGAGACGTTGATTCAACCACCCAATATTCGCTTCGATATCTTCACGAGCTTTGCCACGAATAGATGTTAAACGGTTGCGCTCAGATGTCAGCATCTCCACAATTTGGCGGCGACGAGTAACTAGATCAGTCTCTTCCGCTGCCATTGTCCTTACTTCAGGGCGCAAGGCTTCGCCAAAAAAGGCAAGAATCTTGACATCCACTTTGTCTATTTTTGCCAGTTGATTCGTAGCTTTGGCAAAGTTGCGTGATTGCCTCGGATTGATCACAACCACAGGAAATCCTGCTTGATGTAATGTCAATGCCGAAGTCAATTCCATTCCTCCTGTTGCTTTAAGAATTACTCGTCCAACCTCTGTGGGGTCAGGTATTTGGCTGATTAACTCTTTCACTCCTGCCTCGGTATTCGGCAGATATATCCTTTGTTCGGGACAATATGCACGTCTAACCATGCTTTACAAACATCTATACCTACCCATATTTGACTCATGTTTTTTCTCCACCTATTTTGAGGATGATAGAAAAATCTCTTCCTTGCCTGATGCGAGATTTATATCCCTAGCGATTGTTCGAGTTATATTCCATCATTGTTTATGTGTGGCGACCCTTGCTAAATCTCGATCTTTTTGACCTTAGGGGGTTCGGTCTACCACTTCTCTAAGATACAAGGGGGCAGGAATATGAGTTCGCCCATAGATATAGATCGTTAGGGGCAAAGCATTCTCGCAACAATCTATAAATTTCTCACATCCTCTTCAATTGGTAATGCTCTGCCCAAAAATTTACAATGATAATTCAAATAAAAAATAGGGCTTCGACTCCGCTCAGCCAACGTATATAGATGGCTGAGCGGAGTCGAAGCCTCTTTAAACTTATTTAGAACTGCTATAACTTGTCAGTAAAAGCAAAGAGGGCTTTGCATTTGCAAATTAAATTTTTTTGTGATGAGCCTAGAAATAGTGGCGCAAATGCTAAGCCCCTACAGCATCTTGGGGTTTTCATTGCAAGTAAAATTTAATGAATTTGCAGCCCAGAACTTTTATTCTGGGCTTGGTCTAGACTAAGCGATCGCACCTTGGCGATCGCTACCAATCAAAAGCCGTCAGCAAAGACTTCGTGATCAAAACACCTAAGAAACCGATAGGAACTAACCACCGCAGATATCTAACCAATTCCTCAACGATAAACCGATCCATCCGTCGAGTGACATCTGGATTAAAGAGCGTAAGCGACAAAAGCACAGAAATCAGTTGATAGGCATGACCAGAAGTGAATACCTGAGATACGAGACTGTTGCTGCCGAGCCAAGGATATCGTACTGAAAAGGTAAAGGTGAGCGCCACCAACGCCAAAATCGAGCCACTCCAAGCGACCAAACGCGGAGCTAACTCTACATTTGAGAAGAACGTAAAGATCGTCGGGACGATCAAGGTCAATAGGAAAGGCGTAAAGATCGATCCGAGAATTGCATTCGGTATGCGCTTCATCCCCACACGAGCCTCAATCTGACGCAGAAAAGCACCATTCCAAGCGCGGAGCTGGGTCATTTTAAAAGTGATGCCCTGTGGATTCCATCCATTCACCTTGAGATCGGGATCGAGTCCTGATTCATTCAGATCTTCCTGATCTTGAGTCAAGGTAATCTGATTGGAGTTGTACTTAGACGACAACATGGCTACCAACAATGACTGAGTATCAAAGGGAAAAGCATCTAAATTTAATTTAGTCTCGAAGGTCGCTTTGACACGCTGGATGAGTTCCACTTCCCCATCATAGTGAATGAATAACCCCGGAACAATTTGAGCATCCTTCTCAATGATGTTAGTGATTTTAATTTGCGGGTTCCAGATTGTGGCCAACTTCGCCACCGCCGACTCTTGTCCAAACTCCAAACGGTTGGTTCCCATCTCACCTGTATCGAAGGCTAACCGAGGATCTTTCCAGACATACCTTAAATCAAACTGACTCTCAAAGGTATTAGTGGCTTCATTGATTTTGCTAATGTTATTGACAAACAAAGATACACCTACCTTTATTGGTAGAGCCACATTAGTTGGGAAAGGCACAAGATTATTCAACCCTAGAGGGTTTGCATCTGGAGCAGTCGGTTTTTTGCCGTTATCCTTAGCGTTATTTTTGTTTACTGGAGGCTTTACTGCTTCGGTAGCATTATCTTTATTGACTGAATTGACTGGATTTGCTGCCTCAATAGCATTATCTTTACTAACTGGATTCGCTGCTTCAGTAGCGTTATCTTTATTGACAGGTGGATTAACTGGTGGATTAACTGGCGGATTAACAGAAGGCTTTGCTGTTTCAGTAGCGGCTGGATTAGCTTTAGATTCGGCAAAGATAGCGGTTGTGGATAGATTTGTTCCTGCTCCAATATAGGTAGCTAAGTAGAAAGAAATGAACAGTAAACAGAAAATGAATATGCGATATATCGAAAATGTTTTTAATCTACGCATTTCCCAACTCCTTCTTCGCATCAGGCTGAGCATGACCCTTGCCATTACTTTGGGAAGCGCTGGTTTGAGTTGCGAGAGTTTGTAGCGATCGCGCCATACCACCAATCTCATCCTGACGGTTAGCTAATTCTTCGAGATCGGGAGCTGCATTTCCATCGGCAAGCTCATTGCTAGCCTTAGCGATCGCCTCAAAAGGCTTAAGTAACATGGCATTAACCACAATCAACAATGCACCCGTCAGCAACACGATCTGTAATCCCGCCATCGCGATCGTGCCTGTGAGTGCCCACCGCTGCTGCGTCTGAAATTCACTAAAATCGCGGACTGCCACCACCGCGCCGATGCGTTCACCCTTGTAGTCCAGCACTGGTACTAATACCAGTCCATAGTCATTCCCATTTACCGTGAGCAGGTCAACTGCAACATCGCGAGCCTTGGCAAATATGGCTGGAGACAGCAATGACTTAAGAGCTGCCCAGTCAGTAACTTCAACGGCTTGATAGCCGCCCACGATGCGCTCGTTATCGGGACGAGGTTGCAATTTGGCAACCTCAGTCATCAACTTATCATCGATGAACACACCAACGTCAAAGCCTGTATTCGTCTTAGTTTGCGATAGTACCGACGAGAAACTCAAGCCGATTTCAAAGCTACCGATGATCCCCTCATCATCTTTGACGGGATAGACTGCGCGAATGCTAAGCCCACGACGACCAATTTCCATACCGCGTTGTGGTTCGCCAGTGCGATTAGCGACCAGAACCATCTGCCGAAATCCACTCAAATCTTCACCATGTCCATCCTTGAGCGCATAGATGCGGAGAAAAGAGATTGCAGGTGGCAGAATAAACTGTCCTTCTCTCACACCAAACTGATCGCGTTGGACAATCATGGCGGGTAATAGACGGGTGGTGAGATCTTCTCGATTTTTTGCCCGAAATGCCTGTTTGATCGAGGGTAATGAGGAAACTAATGAAGCACGGGCGGAAGCTTTGTTAATCTGCTCGTTAATGTTGCTTTGGATGAGAGTAGCTGTGATATTCAGTTCGCGTTTCTTCGCACTTTCGATCATGGCATTGTTTGCCTGAAAACCTGAATATGCAGACACAATCGAAGTGGTTATAGCCACCATAAACAACAACAGTTGAGATTTCCACTTAATATTCATAGTTCCCTTAAAACTAACTGGCAGGATGCTGATTACACTTTGATTAGTCAAATAACAGAAAGATTGCAGTGCTTTACTCTGCAATCTTTCTGTGGGTTTTTAAACTAGGCGATCGCTATAACTAATTGCAAACGTGGCAACGGTAGTAATCAAAATTAATGGATAGAGAATCCACGAGGCAATGTTCAAATATTTAAAGGCTTTTTTATGACCATCTTTGTCGAGCTTAGTGCCGATCGCTGTAACGACAATCGGTAGCAAACACAAACAGAAATAGACATAAAACACATATTCCATCGCTACGGTATAGCCGACTTCAGGAAGTTGATTGTTAAAGGAAAGTAATAACACAATCCCTGATAGTAGCGCTGAGGCAGGAGCCATCGTGCGGGGCACAAACATCGTATAGGGGAAGAATAGGCAGCAATAGGTTAGGAGCGATAGCAAGATCAAAGGCAAGACATTCTTAGAGAGAAACACTAGGGTTTTACGCTGGAAAGTCATGCGAATGCTTAATCCAGGATATTCAATTTGAGCATTGGATTGTACCAAATCGGGATCGCCTTGAGTGGAAGTACTGCGCGAAGAATCTTGGAAATAAGTGATGTCTTTGAAATTCCAAAGCTGTAGCCCTTGGAATGGTTTGCGTTCAGCATCCTTGGCTCTAGGCAACTTTAAGCCCACGGTATCGATCGCATAAACTAGTCGCTCCGTAGACAAAGTGGGATTATCAAAGCGTAAATTTAGTTTTTGTGAGTCAAAGGGATAATCACGAAAATCGAAGGCATTACGGAATTCACCGCGCACCCGATAGAGGCGATAGTTTAAGCCATTGACCACCTGAGCCTTGATCGGAGCCTTGCCATCAAATACGGGAGCCGTAGGATTGACGCTATTGGTAACTGCATCAGGGAACTGAATCTCTGTGGGTTCATCACCGCCACTATAGCGGAACCATACATAAAAATCGGCGGTAAAGGTGGATTTATCAATGCGATTCAGCTTATTGATATCCATGCCTGCATAAACTACACGCTGCCGCCAAAAATATTGATCGCCCGACTGGACAATGCTACCCGATTGCAATTCCTTGGGTAAATTCAAGCGTTCAGGATTAGCGATCGGCGTAAATTGCTGGGATGCCGAAATTAGTTTTTGATTTTGGAACTGGGCAAGACGCACAGGCTGATCACTATTGCGATCGCTATTAAAGTACAGCAGCCCCGTCAAGCCTCTAATCCCTACCTTGCGATTGTTGAGTTTCGACAGAGCATCACGCACCTGTTCGCGATCGCCTTCTACGTTTGTGCCCTTAGGATTGGCTTTACGAATCGCGTCCACTGCGGCAATCGCTGCCTCATAAAACTTTGCTCCTAAATATGAGGGAGTCTTGCTATAGGCTTTTTGATAGGAAGTTAAGAAGTCCTGAGCATCGGCTCCTGCGCTGTCAAACAAGATCGGCAATGGCACATACATCCCATCCGTAAAGAACCCTGCATTTTTCTTTTCTTCATCATATTTTTCAAAGCGTTTGGCAAAGCTTTCTCTACCAAGAGCCTGCTCACCCAAAATCGAATTCTTTAGCCCCTTTTGTTTGAGCGCTACCAAGAAATCCTCAGCAACCTCTTCTTTAGATAAAGTTAAAAACAAAATGCCCGCTTCAGGCTCGGCAGCAATTTCATTGACAATTTGTTGCACTGAAGCTTTGCGATTATTGGGGTCAGAATCGATCGCCCAAATTTTTTGAATTTTGCCATTATCGTTAGCTTCAAAGGCGGACTTAATCACCTCAGACTGGGCAAGTTCATTTTTGCTAGCTTTGTCGTAGATCACACTCGCAGTTTTGATCTGCAATACCTGCTGAGCATAGATCGATAGGGTCTTCGCAAGGGCAGGATTGGTATAGATCATCCGAAAATAATAGGGGCGATCACTTGTGACCTTCGGACTATTTGCCGTACCTGTAATCGCTGGTAGTTTCTTGTCTTGGTAAATGCTACCCGCCGCGATCGAGGCATCAGAGGAGCGATGTCCCAACACCACCAATGCGTCACTTTTGGCAATGTCGTTAGCAACTTGAGTTGCCCCATCCGCATTGCCCTTGTCATCATAAATGTTTAATTTAAGCGGACGACCGTTAATTCCCCCCTCGCGGTTCGTAGCATCAATATATAACTTGATGCTATCCACGATTTCCTGCCCCCCACTAGCGCCATCACCACTTAGAGGTGCAGCAACCGCGATCGCGATCGCACCGCCCTCAGCCCTTGACCCCTGTGGGAATAAACCGCCAAGCGATATCACACTAAAAAGCGTGATTAAGGCGATCGTCCAAAACCTTGCAACTGTCTTACCCATGAAAATACAGCCGTCCTAAAACTATAAAAACCATTAGATACGATTTCAGTGCAAAGCACTGCGATCAACATATAAATACTCTCTCGCAATTTTATCCCTAAGAGATAGCGTCAAAATACCCAAAAAAATAGAGACTGTGCCAAGCACAGTCTCTATTTTTTTATTAGGGCGAACGATGGGAATTGAACCCACGAGTGGAGGAACCACAAACCTCTGCCTTAACCACTTGGCTACGCTCGCCATTTAACCGTTATCTATCTTAATACTAGTACGTGTATTTAGACAAGTACTTTTTTAAATCTTGTAAATTTTTTTGAGTTTTTAGAGGCTCTTTCGTTGCCCAATTAGGGACTAAGGCTTATTAGCGCATTGGTGCAAAACTTGATTGGCATGTTCTGTGCAACAGCCACATTGTGTACCCAGCATGGTTAATTCCGATAATCTGGAAATGGACGAAGCTCCTTTTCCGACTGCTTTTTTAATATCTTTTTCAGTCACTGCATGGCAAACACAAATATACATATTCTCTAATTCCTTAGCAAGGTTAAAAAATTTAATTTTATTGCAAGTAATTCTCATTATTCTTTATAGTGATAAATTAGTCAAGTAGGATACGACGCTTTAAACCCTAGGGTATATATGCTGATTATCTCGGCTTAAACACTGAGATCATCTACTTCTTGAGATTGAAAAACGCTATATTGCAGGTTGATTACTTACAAATTTGGGATTTTCCATTTGCAAGTAATCTCTATAATGGCTATTACTATTGCAAGGGACTATAAACAAGCTGATCTTATTTAGGATAGAGATAGGTAGCAATGCAAGGAAACATCGATGTCAAACGTCAGCTCAACGAGGCACTCAAAGCTCAACTGACAGCAATTAACCAATATTTTCTCCATGCGCGGATGTGCAAAAATTGGGGATTAAATCAGCTTAACGATCGCGAATATCGTTACTCCATTAAGGCAATGAAGCAGGCTGATGAATTAATTGAGCGAGTTCTCTTTTTAGAAGGCTTGCCAAATTTGCAAAGTTTAGGAAAGCTGCTAATCGGCGAGGATGTTCCTGAAGTATTGCAGAATGACTTGACTCTCTGCATTGAAATTCGTGATGGACTAAAAGCCTCGGTAATCACCTGTGAGACTCAGCAAGATTTTGTCAGCCGTGATTTGTTTGCGAAGTTGCTAGAGGAGACGGAGGAGCAAATCGATTGGTTAGAATCACAAATTTGGCTGATTGATAACACTGGCTTGCCCAACTTCTTGCAGTCGATGATCTAGCCTATTGGCAAATTGATGGCAGATGTCATCGATTCTTGAACTATTAATTAAAAAATCAATTGAGGAAAATTATGAAAGGTAGTGAGAAAGTCTTGCAACAATTATCGAAGTTGTTGCGTGGTGAATTAGCAGCGCGAGATCAATACTTTACTCACTCACGCATGTATCTCGATTGGGGACTCAATAAACTGTATGAACGCATCAATCATGAGATGCAGGATGAAACCCAACATGCGACTTTATTGATTGAGCGAATTCTCTTTCTTGGTGGTACGCCCGATCTGTCGCAACAAGATGCTATTAAGATTGGGAAAACTGTGCCTGAGATGTTGCAGAATGATTTGGACTTTGAATATAGTGTGATTGGTGATCTCAAAGAAGCGATCGCTGTCTGTGAGAGCGAACAGGATTATCAAAGTCGCAAGATTTTGTTGGATATTCTCACGGATACTGAGGAAGATCATGCCTATTGGTTAGAAAAACAACTCAAGTTAATTGACCAACTCGGCTTACCCAATTATCTTCAATCACAAATGTAATTACAGCGCAACGCACTGAATTAAAAAACAGAGAAATTTTTGAAAGCGCGGTTTAGCCGCGCTTTCAAATTTAAGAACAGGCTATAAATTGCTAGGTTGAATGCGTGATGGGTTGGGTTAAGGGGGTGTTTGGTGGTAAGTCGTATTGTTACTTAGATTAAAGCTAACCCATGCTAATATATCAAATGTGATATAAAGAAATATGGGAAAGCAAAGTAAACCTTTAGTTTGGCTGCATGGAGAAGTTAAAACTCCACCTTTCAGTCAAGAAATACGGGTAGAAACAGGCATTCTACTCAGGCAATTGCAGCAAGGAGTGTCTATTGGATTACCTCATTCTCGTCCTATGCCAAGTATTGGAGAAGGCTGTCATGAGTTACGCATTCGAGATGCTGATAAGAATTGGAGAATCATTTATCGAATTGATGATGATGCAATTCTAATTGTAGAGGTTTTTAACAAATCAACGAGAGCGACTCCCAAGAGTGTGATTGAAGTTTGCAAGAAACGCCTTAGTAAATACGATACTGACTAGCAGGATTAATGCGATGGATTTAGATAAAAGAGAACGTTTGGAGTCGAAAGGCTGGAAGGTTGGATCTGTTTCAGATTTTTTGGAGTTAACGCCTGAAGAGTCTGTTTTGGTAGAGATTAAGTTAGCTCTTAGTCAAAGCTTGAAGGAGCGCCGACAAAAGCTGATGACTCAAAGTGAACTTGCGTCTAAGATGAGTTCTAGTCAGCCTCGGATCGCTAAAGCTGAAAATGGTGATGCTTCTGTTTCTATTGAGTTATTGATTAGGGCAATGTTGGCAATTGGTGCGACTCCTCAAGATATTGGACAGGTTATTGCTGGTGTTGGTTAAGCGATCGCTTGAAGAAGTTGCGGCAAGTCGAGATATGTCGATATTTAACATTCAGTTATAATCAGACAACGTTTTTTTAGATTGTTTACAGCTTAATGTCCTGAACTGAATGGCAAGTCAAAATCTCCACCTTCCTCACAAACAAGAAGAAAAGCTGATTAATGAAGTTACTGAGGCGATCGCAAAGCCAGATCGTTCGCCTGTGATGTTTAATGTCTGGGGAATTGGTGGAGTTGGTAAATCTACACTGCTCAGGAAATTTCAAGAAGGATTAAGCGATCGCATACAGGGTAAGCAGATCGACTTCGCAGCAATTACCTTTGATGACAACTACGCAACGCCATTAGATGTCATGGTTGCCCTGCATAAGGATTTACCCCCAATTCCTTTTTTGAAAAGAGATGTTTTGGCAAAAGATATTTTTAGTGAAAAATATAAGACTTACAAAGAAACTCTGGCGAATTTAAATAATGCACCAGTTAAAGGCAAGGAAAAAGTTGAAAGCGATCAGCTTGATCGTGTTAAGCAACTGACTAAGCTTTTAGCAAATGCGGGGATTTGGGTAGGCAAAACGGCTGCTTCGGGAGGTGTGGGCAATCCGATGACAGAGTTCGCTGCTTCCGTGACAACTTCGGCGGTTGGTAGTGTATTAGACCTAACTATTGATGGAGCAGCCTCGGCATTATCGCTAAAAGATAAACTGATGGATGAGTTGTTACTCAAGCATGAAGCTACCAAGGATGCAGAGGTGCGGGAGTTAATGCTTGATCCTTTGCCTAAACTTACTCAGGCTTTTGTCGAGAGTTTGGTAAACCATGCTCATAAAACGCCTGTGGTGCTTGTGCTAGACACCTACAGCAAATTCTGATCAAACCCGCCACAAAAGAAGCTACCTAAAAGGCTCAAAGCAGATGCCACAATGATGGAACCAATTAAGAGCATCTTCATCAGTAATAGTCTGAATAGACGAAGTAATTGCCGCATCAAGAGCCTCGATTGTACGAGCTTTAGCTGAACGAATAATTTCCTTTAACTTTGACCAACATAACTCAATCGGTGATAAGTCTGGAGAATAAGGAGGGAGAAACTTGACCTTAGCCCCAACAGATTCAATTAAGATTTTCGCAATTTCTGCGTAATGTACTGGCAAATTGTCCATAGCAACAATTGCTCCAACCCATAATTGAGGCAATAATATTTTTTCAATAAAAACTAAGAAGCTTGCAGTGTTTAAACTCCCTACAAAAGTCATTGCTGCTATCAACCCAGTATCACTCATTGCGCCAATTAAAGTAATGTTCTTACCTTTGTTGCTTGGACGGTCGTCATATACTCTTGCTCCCCCTTCACATCTGCCATAGAACCTTGTCATCGCCAGATTTAGTCCTGTCTCATCAATGAATACAAGGTTTTTTACATCTATTGTATCGAGCCAACTCCGAAACTCATAGCGCAATTTTTGGACTCTCTCTGTGGCTTGTTCACTGGCTACTAAAGTTTTTTTTTACGCCCTAAATCCAATCGCTTGAGAGTACGACTTAAACTCGATACACTCACCTTAATTTCTTTGGTTTCTTGGAGTTTTTCTTTTATCTCTCGCAGATATATATCATTTTGTTCTCTAACAATTGCTTTCACTAATTCTTCATTCTTGCCTTTAATTTTGGATCGTCGATCTCCTCCTTGCGGTTTTGCTGCGATTTCATCTGTTTCTCGATACCGACGCAATAAATCTCGCACAAAAGATAAACTTACTTTAAATCGTTTTGCCAAATCTCTCTGCGTATTTTCTTTGTTTTGCCATGCACTTAATATCTTTTCCCGTAAATAAGCGCGAATATGCTGCCATATTTTATTTCTATTTCGTGATGCTTCTAGATTACTCTTCCTGTGGCGGGTTTGATCGGAATTTGCTGTATGAAAAGGCATCGGTCGATTTTGATACTTGGCTCAGACAGATATTTCTCAAAAATAAATCTCTTAAGAATAGCCAGCTTAGGGTAGTGACGGCGGGGCGATATCAACTACTAAAAAAAGAAGGCTGGAGTGATTTGATCACTGGGGAGCGATTGGTGCAGGAATTGCCGTTGAGGGAGTTTGAGAAGGATAAGGTCAAGAACTACCTAGAAAAAATTGGGATTACGGATAGGCGGGAGATTGATAAATTTTATAAAAGAACTAATGGTTTGCCTTTCCATTTGCATCTCATCGCGCAACAAAAGGAGCAGGGTATTGCCATTGATAGTGATGAGGCGATTGAAAAGCGCTTACTGGGGAAGCTAACCGAAATCCAGCAAAAACTGATCAAGTATGCGTCTTGTTGTCGATGGTTTGATCGATCAGCGATCACGAGTTTAGCTAATTGGCAGGGGCTAGACTTTGCGAAGGGTGTCGATCCTAATCTTAATTGTTTTGATTGGCTAAAAGATCGCGACTTTGTGGAATTTACAGGAAGCAATGGGCGCTATCGTTTAGGTGATGTGGCACGGGATATCATTCACTTTTCTTTAGAGCCTAATGAGCGTAAAGAAATTCACGCGCACTTACAGCAATATTTTGAGGATCTGGCTGACCAAGAAGTACCACCTGAGCTTTGGGATGGGGAAAAGTACGAGAGTTCTGTTTGGTGTGCATATACTGCCGAGGCGATGTATCACGCATTTTTTAATTTGCGGCGCGATGGTTGGCAAGTTTATTTCCTAAAACATTTTTTTGCTTCACGTTATTTCAACCAATTTGAAGTTATGGACACACCTGCATTTGCGGCGCTTGCTTCGGATGCAGAATTTGATGACAATCATCTCCTACCGCAGGAGAACAAAAAGTTTTTGGAGAGCGTAAAACTGTTATTGCCTGTAGGCTGGTTGTTAGTCAATTCCCCACCACACACTGAGGTTGAAATTGATGAAGTTAGTTTGCCAAAAGCTTTATTAGAAAGAATTGAAAATGCGATCAAGAAATCCTTAGAAAAGGTTGATGCTTTGCCTGATGGACTCTCAAAATTTATTGCCTTGATTTGCAAGTGTTTACGCGCTCATCGAACTAGAGTATTTGACATTGCCAAACAAGCAGAAGCACAAGTTAATCTCTTTGAACCAAAAATTGAAGCAATTTATCGCAGTCAACTTTTTCTAGAAGTTGGCAATTTGTTTAATTCTTTAGAGCAATATGAAGAAGCAATCACCGATTTTGATAAAGCAATTGAGCTAAATCCCAACTATGTTAAAGCTTGGTTTAATCGAGGTATTGCAAAAGGTAATCTAAAAAGGCATAAAGAAGCGATTGCTGATTTTGACAAAGTAATTGAGCTAAATCCTAACCATGTCAAAGGGTGGGTTAATCGAGGTACAGCAAAGGGAAATCTACAAAGGTATGAAGAATCGATCTCTGATTATGACAAAGCGATTCAGATAAATCCCAACTATGCTGAAGCTTGGTCGTTTCAAGGTGGGATGAAAGAAAATCTACAAAGGTATGAAGAAGCTATCGCTGATTATGACAAAGCAATTGAGCTAAATCCTAACTATGCTGAAGCTTGGTCGTTTCGAGGTGATGCAAAAGAAAATCTACAAAGGTATGAAGAAGCTATCGCTGATCATGATAAAGCAATTGAGCTAAATCCTAACTTTGCTCAAGCTTGGTCTAAGAGAGGAATTGCTTTAACTAGACTTGGAAAATATGACCAAGCCCTTGAACATTTCAATCATGCTATGTATCTAGACCCCAATGAAATACAGTTTCAAATCAATCGAGGAGTCTTGTTTGCTTGGATGGGCAGATATCAGGAAGCAGTTAGAGAATGCGAACAAGTATTACAACAAAATCCTTATGATGTTGATGCTTTATATGGAATGTCTTGCTGCTATGCCTTACAGCGCAACATTGATGAGTCTCTCAAATATCTTGCTCTAGCAATCAATCAACAACCTGAAGAAACAAAAAATCGAGCCAAAAAAGATCCTGAATTTGATGGCATTAGAGAGCATCTGGTTATTTATGCGATCGCGCAACTCTAAAAAGTCTTAGCGATCTTCAAATCTAACCCATGTAGCTCTAATGCGATCATCTGTCTGCCATAACCTGATTCATGGACAAACTTAGCTTAGGAAAAATATTAGAAATAACTTGGTCATTCTCTCGGTAAACCTTCTCAATATAAGTTCCATTTACTAAACTAAGTACAGAAAAAGTACCTAAGAGAAAATCGACAATCCAATATTCAGGAATACCAAATTGAGCATATTCTTCGCGCTTTTCTACAGTATCCACAGTACGACAAGTTGGACTAACAATCTCAATTACCAATAGGCAAGGCTCATACAACATATCAGGCTGATTACCTAATCCTCGTTTCTGCTCTAGAGTCATCACCAATACATCAGGTCGGCGTGTGCGTTTACCATTAAATATTTCAGTGCTGTTAACACGTACACAGTAAGGTAATTGATATTGCTGAACCAATGACTGCAAAAAAAACGCCAAGAACATCATCACATCGTTATGTAAAACCGTTGCTGGAGTCACTTCAATTAGTTCTCCATCATTAAAGTCATAACGCTTGTCAGTGCCGTCATCATAGGTCAAATATTCTTCAAAGGTGATTTTTCTAGTAGTGGTAACAGTCATCAGTTTGCAACCTCTCTGACTATATTTAGTCTTGATCGTTATTGTAACAAAGCAAATCTAATCCTTTCTCAAAAATCTCATCGATCGCTAGCATCTCACCGTCAGTGGTCATAAATTTATGATCCTTAGTAGCTTTAATGCGATCGCCATTTTCTAACTCATACTCAAAGACCTCTTGATTGCCGCGATCGTGCCATTGAGCAATGGGTTGTGTATAGACAAATCCATTCTCATCAATACTGTAAACCTGACATTCGATTTGATGCTCCACGATTTTACCGATCGGCATTAAGCCATATTCCACAGTTCGCACTAAAGTATCGTAGCTAAGACAATACTCGGCAAAGAGAACCATCTGATCAAAGAGATCGTTAGAAATTTCTTTTCTAATTCCATTTTTCGCGCAACCATCAAGGAAAATAGAACGCTGTTTTTCCATTTCTTCAGGTTTCTTTTTACCCATCGCCCGCCGCAATAAGTCCGCAGCACCAAGAGAATAGCCCGCCAATTCCTGAGCCATCTTCATGATCTGCTCTTGGTAACAGAGAACTCCGTAAGTGTTGTTCAGTATAGGTTCTAGGGTATGGTGCTGATACTCGATCGCTTCTCGTCCATGCTTACGATTAATGAACTTCGGAATTAGCCCTGCATCTAAAGGTCCGGGACGATAGAGCGCTAGAATTGAAGAAATATCTTCAATATTGGAAGGTTTGAGATCCTTTACGATCTGCTTCATGCCTGACGATTCTAATTGGAAGACACCTTCGAGATCGCCTTTTTCTAAGAGCTTATAGGTTTTTTGATTTGCCTCCGTAGACATATCAGGGGCGATCGCATCGATATGAAATTGCGGATCTTGATTGTCGCGAATTAGCTTACTCGTATGCTCAATCGTGGTTAAGTTCCGTAATCCTAAGAAGTCCATTTTTAATAGACCTAAAGATTCCAAATCTTCCATTGTGTATTGCGTGACTACCTGTCCTTCATTGCTTCGCTGCAAGGGTACAACTTCATCTAATGGAAAAGGCGAAATCACCACCCCTGCCGCATGAACGCCCGAACTTTTGTTCACGCCTTCGATCCGCATCGCCATGTCTAGCCATTCAAAGACTTTGGCATCTTGCTTATAGCGATCGCGAAATTCTGGTGCTGGCGACTCCTCCGAAATCATCACCTTTAACTTCGCAGGTTTGCCACGCGACACAGGAATCATCTTCGCCATCTTGTCGGCTTCGCTGTAGGACACATCTAGCACTCGTCCAACATCCTTAAGCACAGCTTTAGAAGTTAAGCGGTTAAAGGTAACAATCTGCGCGACCCTTTCCTGTCCATAGCGCTGAGTCACATAATCAATCAATTCGCCACGGTGATCGATACAGAAGTCCGTATCAATATCAGGCATCGACTTCCGTTCAGGATTGAGAAATCTCTCAAAGAGAAGTCCATGATGGATCGGGTCAATATTCGTAATTCCTAAGGAATATGCAACGAGAGAACCCGCCGCACTACCACGCCCCGGACCTACAGGAATCTGTTTATCTCTAGCATATTTGATATAGTCCCACACCACAAGGAAGTAAGTCGCAAAGCCCATTTGCATGATAATTCCCAATTCAAAGCGTAGACGCTCTTGATAGTTTTGGGGAATTTCAGCATGGGTTTTGACATTAAATCTTTGGAGCAAGCCTTGCCATGTGACCTCTTCAAAATAGGTGTCGGCAGTATGTCCTTCAGGAATCGGATAGTCTGCGGCACGGGGATCGCGCATGAGGTCGTAGGGCTTGACCTTATTGGCGGCATGGAGAGTATTCGCGAGAGCTTCCTCAATTAACTCATCTTCCAAGTGATCGCGAAATAGCTGCTTCATCTCATCATAGGACTTGAGATATTCCATACCGCTATAGCGAAGGCGCTTCTCATCGGAAATCAGCTTTCCTGTTTGGATACAGAGCAACGCATCATGGGCTTCCACATCGGAACAGGAGGTGAAGTGAGAATCATTAGTCGCAATTACGCGAATATCTAATTCCCTTGCAATCTTGAAAATCTCCACATTCACAATCCGATCTTCAGGATAGCCATGATCTTGAATTTCTAAATAATAATCATCGCCAAAATGCTCCTTATACCAAGCTGCCACCCGTCGCGCTTCTTCGGGATCACCTTTCATAATTGCCTGTGGGACTTCTCCTGCTAAACATCCCGAAGTAAGTATCAAACCTTCTTTGTATTGCAGAAGATAATCTTTGCTGATGCAGGGACGCGCAAAGATTCCTTTCCCTTGAAAGCCTTGTAAATGGGAAATAGAAGTTAATTTGACGAGATTACGATAGCCCTGTGTATCTTTAGCGAGAACGCATTGGTGATATTTTTTGCCGTCTTTGTCTCCTTTCTTATATTGCTTAGTAATATCCCCATTGAGGACATACATTTCATTGCCAATAATTGGCTTAATTCCCTTAGATTTGCAGGTTTTGATGAGTTCGATCGCCCCATACATCACACCATGATCGGTCAAGGCGATCGCAGGCATCCCCAATTCCACCGCACGGCTAACTAGATCAGGAATTTGGCTTGCCCCATCAAGCAGGCTGTACTCGGTATGAACGTGTAATCCAACAAATCCAGTCATAGCGCTCTACAAATCAAATCTAAGTAGCTAGATTAGCACGATCTTAAGCTCGATTAGGCTATGCAAAACATGACAAACTTCTACTAAGTAGTTCAACATAATTAAAAACCGAAACTAGAGTGTGGGTCGCCCGCTACGCGAGCGACCCACACTTTTAAGGTTACTGACGTTTGTATTTACGAGATACATCGATCTTTTGACGCTTAGGTGGAAACCACGATCGCCACACCCAAACCAGAATATTTTCGAGCATTTCCGCTAGCTCGATCGCTGCTTTACTGACTTTTTGCAGAGGCGATAATTGGCGGTTTGGTCGGTTTGATCGACCTGTTGAAGATACCTTTCGAGATGGACGGGTGGCAACCTTGCGGTTTGGAGCGGCTGGACGTGGCTGGGGCTGAGGCGAGTCTAATGGCGATCGCGACAGTCTATTTGCAATAGGTCTTGATTGAGTAGGTTGACGATAGGTTTGTTGAGCTAGATGAGTTTCGAGTTCAGTATGAGTGGGGATGTTGTAGAAATCGGCATCGGTTTCATAAATTTCGACACGACGCTTAGGGAAATTGGGTAAATCAATTTGTGGTTTTGCAATAACGGTAATAGGTTCTTCTGTGAAGACTTCTACAACTGGTTCTAGCTCAGGAACTTCTTCTACTAAACCCTGCAATGTCCAATTCCGTTCTGCCTTGGCTCCACCTAAACGTAAACAGTTACCTGCGTGATCGATAACTAGTGCTTTGCGTCCACCCTTGGGACGTAAGCCGCGACCGAGCATTTGCAAATGCAGAGCCACGGACTTAGTGGGGCGACAAAGCTGGATTACTTCGATTTCGGGAACATCAAAGCCTTCAGTGAACAAATTGACATTACAGAGTACGTTAGTTTCGCCAGAGCGAAAGCGTTCGAGGATCGCTTGACGCTCTTTGGGGATAGTTTCACCATCGATATGTTCGGCGGCAATGCCTGCGGTTCGGTAGCGTTCGGCGATCGCTTTGGAATGGTCTAAATTGATCGCAAATACGACACAGCGCTTTGAGTGGGCGTGACGCAAATATGCATCGACAGCACAACCAGCTACATAGCGACGATCAATGCGCTCTGCTAAGTCCGCTGAATTAAAATCACCCCCTGCAATCCGAATCCCTTCTTCTGTAGGTAAAAAGCTTTCAGGTGCAAGCACATCATAATCAGCGAGAAATCCGCGCCAAATCAATTCGGATACGGAGGGGCCAACGACCAATGCTTCGTAAAGGCGATCAAATCCTCTACCATCCAGTCGCGAAGGTGTAGCCGTAACGCCCAAAATTAAGGCTTCGGTAAAGTAACTCAAAATTTTTAAATAGCTTGGGGCAAGGGAAAGGTGCGCTTCATCAACAATCACAAGAGAAATTTCACCTAGATCTATTTCTTGCTTTGCAAGGCGTTTCACCAAGGTTTGTACGGAGGCACATTGCACAGGATGTGCTAGGTGCATGGGCTGATCGGCTTTGATGATGCCAACGGGCGATCGCAAAGTTTTTTCTAAAGTATTTTTTGCTTGCCAGAGGAGTTCTTCACGATGAACTAATAGGAGAACACGCTGATGGCGATCGTAAAAATGTTTGGCGAGTTCGCTAAAAGTGCGGGTTTTGCCTGAGCCTGTGGGCATGGCTAGCAAGATAGCCCGTTTGCCCATGCGCCAAGTTTCATAAATCTCGTCGATGACCCGTTTTTGATAGTCTCTTAGTTCGGACATCCCACGCCTCAAAAAAATCCCTAGTATTATGCCAGAAGTTTCTTAAAACGCATCAAGTAAATCAAAACATGAAATATATAGGATTTACTAGCTATTATTTAGATTCTTTGGCTATGCGATTGATAATTACCTGAGAGATTGAGTGTAAAATCAAGTTATTAAAGAGGTAATTGCTATGAGTCAATATGTTTTACTTCGCATTCAGTCTCTTCAAGAAGAGCTTGAAAGTTTAAAAAAGATTGTTAGACATCAATTGTTACGAAATCCTCGTAAACCAACGAATATTAAGGGCTTATGGAAAGATTTGGAGATAACTGATGATGATTTTGCTGATGCTAAAAAAGCTGTTTTTAAGGATGTTACTAATTGGAATGATTAAAAATTAGATGGATACTTATTTGGTTGACACTCATGCTCTAGCTTGGTTTATTGCCGCAGATAAACGATTATCACCTTTGGCTGAGCAGATTCTTAATCAGGCGCAAGAGGGTGAGGTTCAAATTCTAATTCCAACTTTAGTTTTGGCTGAACTTACGCATATTACTGAAAAGGGGAAAGTAAAAGTCTCGGTTGAGGAGATTTTACAACAAATTAATCGAGGGGATGGATTTACGGTAGTGGCTCAGCAATTCTCATTATGAACGAAGGCTAGTCAAACCGTTGATATAGGGATATTGTAAATAACATGATGATTGATTTAGGGGAAGAGCTTTGAAAGCACAAGGCTCATTCGACAGAATTGTAGAAATTTTCCGACAACAACTAGAATCATTGCCAGACAAGCGGACAGGCAAAAATAGTCGCTATGGCATGGAAGATGCAGCCATGAGTGCATTCAGTGTATTTTTCACTCAAAGTCCATCATTCTTGTCTTACCAGCGGACAATGGAGCAGACAAAAGGGCGAAGCAACGCCCAAAGTTTATTTGGGGTGCATAAAATACCAACGGATAACCATATCCGAGACTTGCTAGACCCAGTGCAACCTAAAGAAATGTTTCCAGTGTTCGAGACAATCTTGGAGACGATAGAGCAAAAGGGGAAACTGCAAGGATTTCGAGGATTCGCCAACAATCTATTAATGGCGCTAGATGGGACAGAGTACTTTAGTTCAAAACAAATACACTGTCACCATTGTTCGAGTAGGAAAATGAAATCAGGAGAAATTCATTATTTTCATAGCGTAGTTACGCCAGTTATCGTCAGTCCACATCAATCGCAAGTGATTCCCCTAGTACCAGAATTTATTGTGCCGCAGGATGGAAATGACAAGCAAGACTGTGAGAATACAGCCGCCAAAAGATGGTTGTTACAACATGGCAGTAAGTACAGTGCATTCAAGGTAACTGTTTTGGGTGATGACCTTTATTCTCGCCAACCCCTCTGCCAAATGCTATTAGAGCAACAGTTCAACTTCATCTTAGTCTGCCGCCCCGAATCTCACCCCACTATCTATGAGCATATAGAAGGGATTGCTTTGCCAACGGTGGTTGTCAATAAGTGGACAGGGAAAGTTCAAGAGACCTATACCTACCAATATGTCAATGGGCTACCTATCAAAGATGGTGACGATGCTTTGCTGGTTAACTGGTGTGAACTAACTGTGACTAGACCTGATGGCAAGGTAGTTTACAAAAACTCTTTTGCCACCAATCACCTGATTACTGAGCAAACAGTGGTGGAAATCGTGCTGGCTGGTCGTACTCGTTGGAAAGTGGAAAATGAGAATAACAATACTCTCAAAACTAAGGGCTACAACCTAGAACACAACTTTGGACATGGCAAGGAGCATCTTGCTTCATTCCTAGCCACCCTCAATATTTTGTCCCTACTATTTCACACGTTATTGGAATTGGTCGATGACAAGTACCAGTTATTGCGCTCTCATTTGCCAACCCGCAAAACCTTTTTTAACGATTTACGCGCCTTGACTCGATATCTTGTTTTTGATAGTTGGGATCACTCAGATCTTGCACCATTCCTGAATATTCTAAATGGGAATAGGTTTAAGAACAATTTCAAAGCCATGACGAGCAGCAATATCGGCATTAATTCGGATGTATCGGAGAAGCTTCAACCAAAGGACAGAAGGGAATAAAACTGAAAGAGTTAAATCAGATGTAGCTTTCCAATCCAAGATAGGAGGACTCGACCATTGATCAATCCAATGAGCCAAAAGATAAGCAAGGAGAGAGAGGATAAGCCAACGGTAAACACCAAGTTTTGTCGATTGTCCAAAACAATGCAAACCAAAACGATGTTTGATGGTTTTGAAGAAACCCTCAATTGCCCAACGCTTACGCCCCAATATAACCAGATAAGCACCAGAATAAGGATGAGAAGAGACAACAAAGCGTAACTCACGTTTATTATCGGCTCTTTTGAGCCAGAACCAAGAGATGCTCAAAGGCGTAGTTAGCCCTTCGAGCATCTCTTGTTGTCCACGTTTGCCATGGCGATAAAGTTGTTTGACAGTACGTCCATCTTGAAGTTTACGATTGTTGCGTACACCGACAACAATGCGCCAAGACTTGACTCGGACAGAGTTGAAAAACTTGATGGTACTAAACTCAGTATCAGCAAGGACAATCACAGTTCTGTTTTGGGTTAGTTGCTTCGGGACTGTCCCCAATAATTTACAGGCTAAGTCAGAGGGACTGGGGTATCCTTTACCTCGCCATACTCTAAAACTCCACGGTACGCGCCACTCTCCATAGACCAGATACAGTACAACCAAATGTAGTCCTCGCTTGCCGTTGAGTATTCTCACCCATGGGTCAGGTTCGTCTTTAGGGGGATTACTCAAATGTAAAAACTTGCCGCTTTTTTCTAGGGTGGTCAAGTCTATCAGTATCTTTAATGGCACTTGTTTCGATGGACGATACTTGGCGATTTGTCCCAAAACTGCCTGCCTTGTTTCTCGAATCAACCCTTTCGTTGACCAGTTATAGTGATTGAGAAATCGACTTAACGAACTGGCTGATTTTATCTGTGTATGTTCTGGATATGGATGCCCTTGTGCTTCGAGGAATAGTCCCAATATTGCATTCAGACTTGCTTTTTGATACACACTTGGCATCAGACAAATTAGGCTATACACTAGCCCTTGGGCGTACTTAACGATGCTTTCCATAATCGTTATTGAATTTTCTACTACGCCCTTTTTTTCACATCTCTACTTTTTTTGCAACCTTTTTTTAGATTGGTGCAAGATCTCAGATCATCTTTTGACTTTTATGATTCAAGGTTTGGAGTTAGATCTCCCTCCCAACAGTAGTTAATTTTTCATAATGAGAATTGCTGGTAGTGGCTTTTGATTTTCCTGTTTTTCAAGCAATGCTTTCCTTACCGAAAGAGTGGGATATTCATGATCGCGTTATTGCAGCAACGGCTAGTTATTATCAAACAACACTGATTACAAGAGATGAGATGTTGAGGGAGTCATCTAAAATCAAAACTCTATGGGATTGAAAAGGTTACTTTATCTAGCATTCTCACTGACCAGAAATTGTGTGCAATATTGTAGAAAATCGAACCTCTGAAAATCAGACTAATGTTGACCATCATGTACTACAGATAAAATTGAATACTCACTAGACAACCTCCTAGACAGCCTCTGTCGTTTAGACAGGAATTTTTAGGCTGGTATTCCTAGTGTCAAAAAATTCACGAACTGTATATTAGTATGGAGGAATTCTAGTTCCGTAGCTATAGTCAAATGGATGTTCATCTGCAAAAAACAAAGGAAGACCTTCAGATACATTCTGATAAGCAGCACGAACGTCATTATAGATGTCTGACTTATTTGCTTCAATAATTCCAATCCATGCTGGAGTATAGTAGCGAGCAAGCGAAGATGCAATGTAAACTACTATTACATCCATCAATAATTCTGTGAGTTTCCAGACCATTCCTTCGTTAGTGCCAATTAGCCATTCTTTGACATCAGGATAATCATCTAAATACTTATCCTTATTAAAGTTACATAGTTTATCTAGTGAAACTTTCTCTGTAAACAAAGGTTTTGGGTTGTCCAGCAAAATATATGGATCATCCATCGCTTCATGGTGAAATCTAAATTGGCTAAACAATGTTGTCCAGCCTGATACTGTGAGAGCATCAACATAGAATGGAAAATCACCTGCCGATCCAATTTGGACTCTACATTTATTTCTTGCCCAATTTTTATTAAAGTCCCAACCTTCTGAATCGTTAGTTATAGATAGACCATGTCCTCGACTACCGATTAACCGACGACGAACAATGTTTAAGCAGATAAAGTCAAGAAAATACATTGATCCGTAGTAATAGAGAATTGGTTTGATTTCCTCTGTAACTACATTAGCTTGCTCAAAAAAATAGCGAGATTTTTTCAGTTGTGCTGAGGTTTCTATAGCAGCTTTATTAATTTGTTCTTCTGTTTCAATAGCTTCAAGATAATCTTGTGATCTTCCTCTACCTTCTCCAAGCAATAGAGTTGTCTTTGTAGGAATAAATTCTGCATATGGAGATATCTCAACCCCGATAACGTCCTTGTGAATAGCATGAGTTAGTGCACGCCTTACAAATGCAGAGCTTTCACATCGGGAATAGTTTGATATGGGAGAAAGAGCGCGACATATAGCATTTACTCCTACTCCTGAAGCTAAAAATTTCGTTGTTATTGTCGATAAATTTCGAGGCATGGAAAATTTTACTCGATTTAATTAAGTCAGATTATAAAATTTAGCAGTCACTGTAATGACCTAGCATAATTTCAGGTACAAAGTTTAGTTGCATTATTGCTCATTTAGAATAGGCTACTTTTTATAAGCAAAAAAGCTTGAATATCTAGCTTGAATATCTACAAACATAATATCTAGATAATTGCGAAGAGTTTCATCTATACTCCAACCTTGATCAACTTGATCAAACAGTATCGATAATTAATTCAACAGCGAGATGGTTACTTAAGTTTGCCGTCATTATTCTGATTTTTTTATCTGAGTGGATCATTAGACTAGACATAACAACCAATTTAAAATCCTCCCAAAATTCCTTCACCTGTTCAGTAGCGCACCAATTAGCATCATGCGCTACATCATGAATGATCGCCATGAGGCTATAAAATGTATTGCGAGTTACCTAAGAAATACAAGATTATATGCCCCGCCGTAATGACATTCAGAAAATTTTGCTGATTGGCGCTGGTCCGATCGTGATCGGGCAAGCCTGCGAATTTGACTATTCGGGAACCCAAGCCTGTAAGGTTCTACGGGACGAGGGCTATTACGTGATCCTAGTTAACTCCAATCCCGCTACGATCATGACCGATCCCGCCACAGCCGATCGCACCTACATTGAGCCAATTACCCCCGAAGTTGTCGCTCAAATTATTGAAAAAGAAAGACCTGATGCACTACTTCCAACGATGGGTGGACAGACAGCGCTAAATACTGCCGTAGCCCTTGCGAAGAATGGTGTTTTAGAAAAGTATGGCGTTGAACTAATTGGCGCAAAACTAGACGCGATCGAGATGGCAGAGGATCGCAAACTGTTTAAAGAGGCGATGGAACGGATCGGCGTTGCCATGTGTCCATCTGGCTTGGGGACGACTATGGAAGAATCCCGTGCGATCGCCCAAGAAATTGGTACTTATCCCTTGATCATTCGTCCTGCCTTCACAATGGGCGGTACAGGCGGCGGGATCGCTTACAACCAAGAGGAGTTTGAAGAAATTTGTGCCTCTGGTCTCGAAGCGAGTCCTGTGTCGCAAATCTTGATCGAGCGATCGCTAATTGGCTGGAAAGAGTACGAGCTAGAGGTGATGCGCGATCTCGCCGATAACGTGGTGATCATTTGCAGTATCGAAAATATTGACCCGATGGGTATCCATACGGGCGACTCGATTACGGTTGCACCTGCTCAAACCTTGACGGACAAAGAATATCAGCGTTTGCGGGACTATGCAATTAAAATCATTCGTGAAATCGGCGTAGAAACTGGCGGATCGAATATTCAGTTCTCGATCAATCCTGAAAATGGCGAAGTGGTGGTCATCGAGATGAATCCCCGCGTCTCCCGCAGTTCCGCCCTTGCCTCCAAAGCGACAGGATTCCCGATCGCTAAATTTGCCGCGAAACTTGCCGTAGGCTACACCCTTGATGAAATCTCTAACGACATCACCAAGAAAACCCCCGCCAGTTTCGAGCCAACTATTGATTATGTCGTTACCAAGATTCCTCGCTTTGCCTTCGAGAAATTTCCCGGTTCTGAGCCAGTTCTCACCACCCAAATGAAGTCCGTCGGTGAAGCGATGGCAATTGGTCGTACCTTCCAAGAGTCATTCCAAAAGGCATTGCGATCGCTAGAAGTTGGTCGCTTTGGTTTTGGGGGCGATCGCGAAGAGACTCTGCCCGATCTCGACAAAATCAAATATAGTCTGCGGACTCCTAACCCCGATCGCATTTTCTCAATTCGTGATGGATTCCTGTCAGGGCTATCAGTTCAAGCCATTTTTGAGTTAACCAATATCGATCCTTGGTTCCTCCAAAAAATGCGTGAGATTACTGACGTGGAACTCTCGATCAAGGGTCGGAAGCTCGAAAGTATTCTCAAGGATGAGATGCTGGAAACTAAACGACTAGGATTCAGCGATCGCCAAATCGCCTATCTCACAGGTACAAATGAAGATGCAGTGCGCTCCTATCGCAAATCCCTTGGCGTAATTCCTTCTTACAAAACCGTTGATACCTGCGCCGCCGAGTTTGAAGCGCTCACTCCCTACCACTACTCCACCTACGAAGAAGAATCGGAAATCATGCCTTCGACTAAGCGCAAGGTAATGATTCTCGGTGGGGGACCTAATCGCATTGGACAGGGGATTGAATTTGACTATTGCTGCTGTCATGCCAGCTATGCGTTACGTGCCGCAGGCTTTGAAACAATCATGGTTAACTCTAACCCTGAAACTGTTTCCACCGATTACGACACTAGCGATCGCCTCTATTTCGAGCCATTAACTCGTGAAGATGTGCTGAACATAATCGAAGCTGAAAATCCTGAAGGTGTGATCATTCAGTTTGGTGGACAAACGCCTCTGAAGCTGTCAGTGCCGCTTCTACGCTATTTGGAAGAGAATAATTCCACAACTAAGATTTGGGGAACTTCTCCCGATTCCATTGATACTGCCGAAGATCGGGAACGCTTCGAGGCAATCTGTCAAAAGTTGGGCATCCTACAGCCTAATAATGGCTTAGCCCGTTCCGAAGAGGAAGCGATCGCTGTCGCCCAGCGTGTCAGTTATCCCGTCGTCGTTCGTCCTAGCTATGTTTTGGGTGGTCGCGGCATGGAGGTCGTTTACTCCGATGCTGAACTCGAAGACTATATGCGTCGCGCCATTATCATCGAGCCTGAACATCCTGTACTGATTGATCAATTCCTTGAAGGTGCAGTTGAGGTGGATGTGGATGCGATCGCCGATCAATTAGGTAATGTCACCATCGGCGGCATCATGGAACATATTGAGGAGGCAGGAATTCACTCAGGTGACTCCGCTTGTTCCATCCCCACATTCTCTTTACCGCCCGAGGTTCTCAAGACGATCCGTGAATGGACAATTAGCCTCGCTAAAGCTCTAAACGTAATTGGCTTGATGAATATTCAATATGCAGTGCAGTTGAATAATAGCAATCCCAAGGCAAGCAAAGTCTTTATTCTTGAAGCTAATCCTCGCGCTTCACGCACCGTTCCCTATGTTAGCAAAGCAATTAACGTTCCCCTCGTGAACTATGCTTCGCGGATTATGTCTGGCGCAACTCTCGCCGAGTTGGGTTTAACAGAAGAGGTAATTCCGAAGCATATCTCGATTAAGGAAGCGGTGCTACCCTTTGCCAAGTTTGCAGGAACCGATACGATTTTGGGACCTGAAATGCGATCGACGGGCGAAGTTATGGGTATCGACACTGAGTTTGGTCGAGCCTTTGCGAAAGCGCAAATTGCCGCAGGAACACATTTGCCACTAGAGGGAACTGTATTTCTCTCAGTCAACGATCGCGATAAAAGCGGCATTCCTGCCGTTGCTGAAGCCTTTGTTGAGCTTGGGTTTAAAATTGTGGCAACCGAAGGAACCTATAAAATCCTCCGTCGCAACAATATCGAATCCAAACAGGTTCTCAAAGTCCATGAAGGTCGTCCCCACATTGGCGACTCGATGAAAAATGGTCAAATTCAATTGATCGTTAATTCACCAAGTGGCGAGGAGGCAAAAACCGACGGTAAGATGATTCGGCGGACAGCTCTAGCTTATAAAATCCCTGTGATTACCACCCTTGCAGGGGCAAAAGCGGCGATCGCTGCCATTCGCTCGCTCCAATCTGGAGCTATTTCTGTAACTGCCCTACAGGATTATGCTTAAACAAGTTAATGGTTTATGGAAGCGCAACCCTTCGGGGTTGCGCTTCCATAAACCCAAAAATCTACAAATGATTTAGGGCTGCTATATTATTGCTGATAGCTCGCAAGAGCTATCAGCAATAATAGCTATCTTCTAGGTGTCTGTTTATGACGCAAATTCCCGTGACAATGCCACCGCAAATATCGCAAACTGCTTGGCAATGGGCAAAGAAAAATCTCTTTAGCAGTTGGTTTAATACCCTACTCACAATTATTTGTATTTGGTTTTTATACCTTTCAGTGAGTAATCTCTGGATTTGGGCGACAACTAAGGCTCAATGGGAGGTTGTCAGCAGTAATTTGCGTCTATTTTTGGTGGGTCTATACCCTGTCACCGAATTTTGGCGATTATGGGGTGTTTTAGCGATCGCAGGAAGCTTAGCAGGCATCTCATGGGGACTATGGGGGAGATTTAGTCGCTCTGTGGCGATCGTGATCGGGGCTTTATCCATCGCCCTTGCGATTTTGCTACCTGTCGAACCGCTTTTCAAAGGGTTAACGTTAGGCATTAGTGGCGCGATCGCAGTTGGGTTCATCATTGGGCAGCAATGTAAGAGATTTGAAATAAGTTCGTTAGCTTTGGCGATCGCATGGTTTCTCTCTTTCCCAATTTCCCTATGGCTAGTTGGTGGTAATTTCGGATTAACAGCCGTTGATGTGAATGTCTGGAATGGACTCGTATTGACCTTGATCGTAGCCATCTCTGGGATTACCTTCTCTTTCCCTCTAGGAGTTTTATTAGCTTTAGGAAGACAAAGCACTTTACCGATCATCAAATTATTTTGCACCTGCTACATTGAGCTAGTGCGCGGGCTTCCCTTGATTGGCATTCTCTTTATGGCGCAGGTGATGCTGCCCTTATTTTTACCCGCAGGCTTAGAAATCGATCGCGTATTGAGAGCGATCGCAGCTTTTGTGTTATTCAGTGCCGCCTATCTTGCCGAAAATGTCCGTGGCGGTTTGCAGTCGATTCCTAAAGGTCAAGCCGAAGCCGCTAGAGCCTTAGGATTAAATATTCCTCTAACTATTGCTTTGATCGTCTTGCCGCAAGCGCTCAAAGCTTCAATCCCTGCAATTGTGGGACAATTTATTGGTCTGTTTAAAGATACATCGCTAGTAGCGATCGTGGGACTGGTCGATCTGATGGGCATTGCCCGTACTGTTCTATCACAGCCAGAGTTTATCGGGCGCTATGCTGAAGTTTATCTGTTTGTTGCCCTCATCTATTGGGTATTCTGTTTTTCCATGTCCCAAGCGAGCCAGAAATTAGAAAGAAAACTCCATAATTAGCTATAGCGTTTGCTCGCCCAATGAATTTGGGATTTTTTGATCCGCCTTCGGCGGGTCAAAAAATCTACCTCAATTGCTGGAAAAGCGCTATAACTAAAACCGCATCCTGACACTTTATAAACTTGCTGACCCATGCCTGAATTGCTCGATAATGCTGCATACCAACAACGCCCAACATGGGACGAATATTTCATGCTGCTGACTAAACTTGCTGCCATGCGCTCTACCTGCTTAGCCTTTCCTGTGGGCGCGGTAATTGTTAAGGACAAGCAAGTATTAGCTACAGGTTATAACGGCTCACCATCAGGCTCAGTACATTGCACCACCCAAGGCTATTGCTATCCCAATGTTAGTACCTGTGATGCGAGTAAGGAGTTCCCCTCAAGAGCAGTTCATGCAGAAGCTAATGCGATCGCCCAAGCTGCAAAACATGGTATTTCCACCGATGGCGCAAGTATTTATGTAACTTTGGAACCCTGCATTTCCTGTCTAAAGTTGGTCGTATCAGCAGGTATTCGCGAAGTTTATTATGAAACTAGTTTTAATAAAGGAAATAATGCCGCGCTCTGTCAATCATTTGTTGCTGAAGGATTAGTGACTCTAAAGCAAATTAAAATATCGTCATCAGTTCTCAAACGAGCAGATCTATTTCTCAATTCTCCTACTTCGGAGCTACGGTTATTTCCTCAGGATAGAGTTTAGGACTGGCAGAGCAAACATTACCAATCCTAAATTTGATCGCTACTTCTACTTAGAACTTGACTATGAGTGATGATAAAAGGCAAATTTTGTTAGCAGTACGTGGTACTACCCAAGAAAGCCTAAGGGAAATGCGATCGCGGGTTTTTAGTATTGTGAGTACTGCCATCACTCTGTTTACCGTGTTTATTGGCTGGATTGTGCAACGAGTAGCTAAGCTATCTCTGCCTGAAACAATGCTCTTTGTATGTATTATCTTGATGTTTTGGATTGGCAACTTGCTGATCTTGATTGATATTCGGCGAGGCTATATCAAAACAATGGGTATTTCTGTCCGCGTCGAAAAAGCCTTGGGGCTATACGAGACGAAGGTATTTGATGAGGAAGATGAGTCACTATTTCCATCCAGTTACCTGAAACCAATTAAGGGTAAGCATTTTCAAAAGTTTGAATTGATTCTCTCCTTTTCCGCGATCGCTTCGATTCTCATCGTAATTATTAAATATATTTATTAAGGCTTATATGCGACAGCCAAATTCCCGCTCAAATATCAAACCTGTTTTCGTGAGAGTCTGCCAAGCGATCGCCATGCCTTGCCTCACGCTTAGTTTATTAGTTGCCTGTAATTCAGGCGATCGCCCTAAAGATGCAAACAGTCAAAAACTAGCAGGAACTTGGGAATTTAAAAATCATGATGGAGTCAAGAATGGGATAGCGATTTTTGATTCTCAAAATGGAATTGAGGGAAATGTCTATATTTTGAGCAATGATTTGCCATCAGGAAAGACTGCGATCGCAGGTAAGTTTAAAGTCAACTCTAGTACCAATCCCCAACAACTCGATCTCACTTTTGGCGATCTCACTACGCAAACGATCTACGAAATCGGTAATGATGGACAGCTAAAAATTGCGAATACAGTTCCTGATCAACCCCGTCCCACTACTTTAGATGCTCAACCCCAACAGTTAACTAAAGTCTCAGACAATACAAGTATTGCAAGTGATATCAAAATTCTGCGATCGCCTGATTTAGCTGCTTCATCGGCATTGATTCGGGAAGCTGAGAGTAAGTCTTATATTCGCGTCATCATGCGATCGCAGCAACAAATATTTCAAGAGAAGGGACAATTCTCAACGGATATTAATCTATTAGCATCAGGATTAAAACTTAACTCGGAATTCTATAATTACCAAGCTACGGTATTGGATACAGCTTCAGGATTACTAGTCCAAAATACTGCTATTCCTGTTAAGGATGGACTCAAAGCTTATACGGGCATTGTCTATGCGATCGCTAATGATAGCCAAAATCAGAAGGTCACGAAACTATTGATGTGTGAAAGCAATCTTGCCACCCGAAATCCTCCGTCTCAGGCTCAAAAACAGGATGAAGGATATCGATGTCCAGATACATATACTTCAATTAGTCCATAATTTACCCAAAACACAAGTAGCGGCGCGAAGCGCCGCTACTTGTGTTTTGGGTTTTATGTCCTAAGTAAGTAAGCTAATAACTTACGGTAACTGCCAATACGGTAGATATTGTTGAATCAGTTGTCTGACTTGTTTTAATCTTACAGGTTTAGTTAGATATTCATTAGCTCCTGCGTTGAAGCAACGCTCACGATCATCGGGCATTGCCAAGGCTGTCAAAGCAATAATGGGAAGATTCGCAAAACTACTGTCGGCGCGAATTTGGCGAATGGCTTCTAATCCATCCATTTCAGGCATTTGAATATCCATTAGCACTAGTTCTGGTGGACATTGCTTGATCAAGTGAACTGCTTCTAAACCATTACGAGCGATCGCCATCCTGAGTCCATAAGCCTCTAAATAGCTAAGCATCGTGATAATAATAGCTTCGTTATCTTCGGCAAGTACGATCAATGGGGCTTTTATCTTTTGATGGTTAGCAATCACGAGTGCAGTTGTTTGGACTTTTTCGACAATCCCCATAATGCCATTTAGAGATTGCTGTAACTGTATGCGGTTAATTGGCTTAACTAGATAATCGGCGGCTCCGAGGGCAAATCCTTTGGGGCGATCGTCAACGATAGAAATAATCACTACTGGAATATCTTTGGTAAGCGGATTGCTTTTTAGCTCAATCAATACATCCCACCCCGGTAGATCTGGCAGTAAAATATCAAGAATAATCAAGTCAGGTTTAGTTTCGAGTACAGCATTAATCACTCCTTGCCCCCAAGGATGTATTACTGTAGTCGCACCTAGTTCTTGCAAATATCGAGAAATTTGATTGGCAGCAGATTCCGAATCTTCGATAATGAGTGCGCGTTGAATCGATGGCGGATGCATCACTGGTGATGCGATAAAATCAACCTGAGATAGAGAACTAACTTGGCAAGGAATGATCACGGTAAATCTACTGCCTTGTCCCTTAGTACAGGACAAAAAGTTGCAAAAGTAGGCAGGGAGGGGTTTTATAAAAGATAACCACATCGTAAATAAAACCCCTATGAAAGAGATTAACCTATTCCGAGAAAAGTTGCAGCAACATCTGCAATGGAATAGAGCAAGACTAGCCTTTGTGTCCATGTTCTTGATCGCGCTAATGCGAGTAAAGACAGTAAACCTAGCTGAAATTGCCACAGGATTTAGTGGTTATGCCAAAGTCGAATCACACTATAAGAGGTTACAGAGATTTTTTCGAGACTTTGAAGTGGACTATGAAAAGATCGCACTCATGGTCGTCAAAGTCATGCAAATCCCCGAACCTTGGGTAATTTCTATCGACCGCACCGATTGGGAATTCGGTAAAACCGTGTTTAATGTGCTGACATTGGGAATAGTGCATTACGGTATTGCATTCCCGTTGGTATGGATGATGCTGGACAAAAAAGGTAACTCAAACACCCGTGAGCGCTGTGAATTGTGTAATCGATTTCTGGAAATATTTGGAGACCGCAAAATCGACTTTTTGAGTGCAGACCGAGAGTTTGTCGGTGAGGATTGGTTAGATTACTTGTTGTGTGAACCATGTAACCGTTTTCGTATCCGCATTCGTAAAAATACTTTGCTCAATGACGGGCAGAAAAAACTGCGTGCCGACATTTGTTTTCAAGACCTCCAAGTTGGTCAGTCCAAAGTATTGTCCAAGCCCAGAAAGGTTTGGAACCATTGGCTTCGTATAGCCGCTATGCGTCTTGATGATGGCGATTTATTAATTGTCGCGACGACTCATGACCCTGATACGGCTATTGCTGACTATGCTAAGCGTTGGCTATTGAGACTTTATTCGGGTGCTTTAAAACCCGTGGCTTTTGTTTGGAGTCCACTCATCTTCAAGATCCTGAACGTCTTTCCAAACTAATTGCTTTGCTTACTCTGGCTTTATGTTGGGCTTTTTCTTCTGGGCTTTGGTTGGCTCAACTAAATCCCCTCAAGCCTAAAAAACACGGTCGTCTTCCTAAAAGCATTTTTCGCCTTGGTTTTGATTTCCTTCGTCACATCATCTTTGACTTACATCTCAATTCTCAAGCCTTCTTTAACTCCATTAAATTTTTGTCCTGTACTTAGGCCTTGTCCTACTTCACTTTCTAGGGTGACACTACCGCCATGTAGCTCGACAATCCTTCGCACTAGGGATAGACCTAATCCCGTTCCAGAATAGCGACGAGAGAGCTTGCTATCAATCTGCATAAAGGGCTGAAACAGCTTGTCCATCTGATCGGTAGCAATGCCAATACCAGTATCGGAGATCGCAAATTCTATTTTTTCAGGTTCGGGACAGATTACAGATAGTTGCACCTCGCCACCTTCGGGCGTAAATTTCACAGCATTACTCAGCAAGTTGATCAATACCTGCCTTATCCGACGCTCATCTAGTTCTACATGATCGATGCCGCGAGCAATATCATAACGTATCTGGATATTTTTCTTGAATGCCATTTCTTTGACGAAACTCAGACTATCTTTGCATAGTTGCTGAACTTCGACAGAATTTATTTCCAGTTCCATTCTACCCGCTTCGATTTTTGACAGGTCAAGAATATCGTTGATTAGGTTTAATAGGTGCTTGCCACTACTTTCAATCAGGTTGACAGATTGTTTCTGGCTACTATTGATTCTGCCATGCAGCTCTTCTAGCAAGATTTCTGACATTCCTAAAATGGCATTGAGAGGGGTGCGTAGTTCATGGCTCATACCTGCAAGGAATTCATCTTTTAGCCTTGCAGCTCTGGATAGCTCAGCATTAGCAAGGCTGATCCTCTCAGAGCTTAACTGTAACTGTTCCTCAGCTTTTTTGCGATCGCTAATATCTTTATGTGTCCCCACCATTCGCAATGGTTTACCATCCTTATCACGAGCTACAACCTTGCCAAAGTTGGCAATCCATTTCCATTGCCCTGACTTAGTTTGGACACGATAATCGTAGGCATAGCGAGCATTGCTATTTTGAAGATGATCGTTGAGTAAATCTAATACCCAAGATTTGTCATCTGGGTGAATTAAATTTGCCCAATTGCTCAAATTTATAGACAATTCATTCTCGGCATAGTCCAACATTTCTAGCCATCTCGGACTCACATACACTTTACTATTAGTAATATCCCAATCCCACAAACCATCGCCAGATCCTTCTAAAGCAAGTTTTAAGCGTTCCTCGCTAATTTGGAGAGCCTCTTCTGCTTGTTTCCAAGGTGTAATATCGCGCCCAACGGCTTGCAGCTCTACAGCCTTTCCATTCTCATCAACTAATAGGTGGTTATTCCACTGTGTCCATCGAATTTCACCATTGACGACCACACGGTTTGTAATCATCACAATTGGATTTGTGGCACTGATCGATTGTACCTGTCGATTAACATATTCCAAATCATCAGCAAACACAACAGGGGCATAACTTTGACTAATAACCTCCTCCTGTTTCATACCGAAGTAATGACAGTATGCGTCATTGGCAAATACAACTGTGCTATCAGGACGATAGCGGACGATTAGTTCTGTCTGATCCTCAACAATAGCGCGATATCTGGCTTCCGTTTCCTGTAATGCTAATGTACGCTGCTTTACTTTGTCTTCTAATTCTAGATTTAAATTCTGCAACGCCTCCTTAGCTTGGATGCGAGCGTCAACATTCATCCCTATACCATTAATGGATAATCTTTGTCCTTTTTCATCATAGATAAGCTTGCCGCGATACTCTAACCAGTGCAAACTACCATCTGCCCAAACAATCCGAAATCTGGTATTTAGGATTTCTTGTTGATTTGTGGCTAATTGAAGAGATTTTTTTACTATTTGGCGATCGTCAGTATGAATAAAGGACTCAAAGGTTTCATATCTGCCATCAAATGCGCCTTGTTCTAAACCGAATAATTTTTCATGTTCAGATGACCAAATCATGTTTTGGGTAGAAAGTTCATATTCCCAAACACCCATATCGGCGGCTTGCAATGCTTGATGCAGTAGATCTTTACTCTGTAGAAGTTGTTGTTGACTAATTTTTTTGATTTGGTTACGAGAATCAACTAGTTTTGTTATCAACCAGTTCAAAAGTAGCATTATACCCGCATAAACTCCTAACCGAAATCCATCTTTAATAGATGTAGACCAATTATCAAAAGGAGGTAAGAAATAATAGTCAATTGCTATTACCGATAGTACGGTTGTGGTCAAGCCAGCATATCTACCACCGTACCAAGTGCTCAGGCATACAGCCACATAAAAGGCGGCAAAAATTGGAATGTCTGTGGGGTGTTGCAGTAAAAAGTAGCTATAGAGATACGTCAACATGATTGCGATTGGTACTAATAGTACCGCGATCGCATAGGCTCGTATTCTATAGGATGTTCTGGGCAGCATATTAAGACTTGATGATTATGGTTGAATTTATTAAGCAAGCAATAAAAAATATATAAAATGAGATCAATTACAAGTATTATGGATTTTTCCTGAGTATTAAATATTAAACAGCGAAAATTTTAACCTATGTAGTGATGTTAAGTGGAGCGCAGATGTTTACCTCTTGCTACTAACCAAGCAGGGCAATCCATACATGGTTGCCCTTAAAACAACGTAGATAATTTGAGGGCTGTGCCCCCGTGCTAGCCCCATAATTGGACAGTCTCAAGAATTCTTTCAACTTAACATTAGCTATGTATATAAATTCTTTGGATTATAAATTTATATGTTTCAAGATTTATCTATAAATTTTATTATTTTAGTAAAATTTATAGATAAACAACTCACAAAACTTTGTGTTAATTAGAAGAAACTGAAATTCTGACTTGTTTATAACTGATGTTACGTGGAAGGAATGCCTGTGATGTTGAAATAGCGGGGCTGGCACGGGGGATTGTCCCTACCAAAAATTTAAATTATTCAGGTAGGGACAATCCCCCCGTGGTTGCCCTGCTGTGCTAGTAGCAAGAAATTCATACCCTGAGTTCCACGTAACACCAGTTACAAGAGAAATAGGAAGTAAGGCGCTCTATACATTACTTCTTTTCAAAAGCAGGAAGCTTTAATTTTCCAAGATCGTACAAGCCAACCTTCCCTTCAGGAACTTCAAATTGGAGAGTTTGCGAACCAATTTTTAATTCATATCGTCCGACCTTGAAACCTGTCAGCGCAAACTTGCCAGCCCGATTGGTGAATAGAGTGATCGGTTGCCATTGTGGATCGGATAGAGAACGAACCTCTCCTGCTTGAAGAGCGATCGCCGTTCCTTTCGCATCAGTCAAAATTCCTCTTATATAGACAGTCGCATCCGTACCAACGCGAATCACAGTGCCACTTTTATAGGTTGGCAAGGTGTAATAAATAGGATTGCCAGTTTCCACACCTGCGGGAGCATCGGGAACTTCTAGTAAGAGGCGAGAAACATTATAGGAGGATAGATTGGGAATCACGGCTGCACCGAAATCATCAGCACGACTGAGATATGTTCCTTGTCCATCGGGATTGACACCGACTATTTGCGAGGCTAAAGCTTTTTCTGGTACAACCAGCGCAAAGCTGTCACTAATCGGACGTGATAAAGCAATATTGCCATCGGCAAAGGCGATCGCAGTTCTGACACTCACTAGAGCATTGGCTTGGGTGCTATTGGGCGCAAAAGCAATATCAGGTGCAAGGTTCCAAATGGCGCGATAGCCTGTGTAGGTGAAGTTGCTCGTGAAGCGATCGCTACCGCGACTACGACTCAGCCCAAGGGAGCCACTGAGGGACTCACTCACCTCTGGCGTGCGGAAACTCCATGATACTTGTTGCGTGGGACTATCGGTATTGCGAACCTCGGTACTAGCTTGGACGGATTGCGCTCCTAGATTTAGCTGCATACTCAATAGAGCACGTTGTTCATTTACTCCATTAGTATCACGGCTTTGGGATAGCGATAGATTGAGGGAAAGCCCATTACTAAAGGATTTGGATAAATCTAGTCCTACCCGATAAGCATCAGGAACATCGCGCCCAAAACGGTATTGGATATTCAAGCCTGCGCCAATATCATCAAATATTTTTTGGCGATAGAAAGCTGATAAATCCAGAGCCGTATTATTGCGAGGTATTTCTTCATTGCCAAAGGTAATAAATCTTGCCCCGCGTTGCTCGGCGCTAAAACCAAAGGAGCGATCGGTATCCTTGGCATTAAAGAAGTCATAACGCAGTCGCCATGCTAAATCTTGACCAACATTTTGATCATTACTAATGGCGGCATCCCATGCGAAGTTCCCGAAAACAGTGGCAAAGATTCCTTCAATACCCAATAGTTGCTGACGACTGGTAGCTTGAGTATAGCCACCCAAGGTCAATACATTACTCACGCCCCAACGATGCGCCAAAGATAGAATAGGTTTTGACCAGTCATAGTTACGTCCACCATTGAGTGTCTTTGAGGGAAATCCAAAACTATAGGCAAACTGCTGCACATTGGGAGCCAGCAGATTTGAGGCAACTGCGGATGAGAAGTTAATTCTTTGCTCTTGTCCAAGATCATCGGTGACTAAGAGTTGAATGTCATTAATGCCAGTAGTGAGGGGTAATTGGCGTAAGTCCTGCTGTCCTGCGGGAAGATTTAGCGTTTGAGCAAGCCGACCATTGGCATAGATTTCTACTTTGGAGGGACGTTCTAGAAAAAACTCAAAATTGTTGATAGGTCGAATAATCGTATAGGGCTGTAAAGAGAAGTTCCGTGCCGCTGCAATACCACCCACCGCGATCGCATTTTGAAAACCTGTAGTCGGGAAGCTGTAGTCCCCTGCGAGATAGCGTACGGCATTATCTGGATCATCACGCACAATCCTGATATCGCCTCGCGTTAATTCAGGTTGTCCCTTTTCGGCAAATGACCAATTTCCTTCCAAAACCCAATTCTGGAAATTAATCGCACCATCAAACCCGAAAAACAATGGTTGTCGCTGAATTCCCTGTATTTGGTTACTTGCCCATGCAAAGCGATCGCTGGCAAAGATATTCACATAGCCACTCAAGCTACTAACTGGGATTGCTTCTTTAGCTTCGGGTGGGAGATTAGCGCGATCGCCTAAAACGTTAACAGCACGCACCGCAGGACTAATTTTTAAGAACACAGCAAGGCGGCGTTCATCAAAAACTGCCTCAATGCCATTTTTTTGTAAGACATCTACTGCAAAGTCTTCAGCATTGCCGATTGCAGTTTCAATTGCATTGAGAACTTCAGGTCGCAAGATCGGTTTGAGCGCTTGCAGAGTGACTTTTGATTGGAGTCTTGTTTGTTGTGGTTGACTAGGGACAAAGCTAATACGAATCGTGGCTTGTTCGCGATCGTCGATGACGAGGGGAACTATTAGCGTCTGTTTACCAGTGTTGGCACGAGGACGACCAAACACACGCTGAAAGGTTTCGTCATCGCTATTGTTGGCAGGAGAATTTTGAGCGATCGTATAGTCTGCTATGAGCAAAATAGGAAGACAGATAGCAAGGTATAGATAACTATGTTTGATCACTCGACGCATGATGATGTTAGGTGATCTATACTGCGCGATCGTAAAAGCCCTATGCAGTATAGAAGTTAGGGAATGTAATGACAACAATACAAAACAATAAATGATAGAACTGTAGGAACAGAGCATTGCCACCACAATCTACAAAATTTGTAGATAATCTACTTCAGAGAATGCCTTGTCCAAAACTTCGCAACACAGGGACAAATTGTCGATCAAAGCGGAGAGGGCGTAGCATTTGCAGATCAGGGTTCCTGTGATGAGTTTTAAAATTGTGGCGCAAATGCTGTGCCCCTACTGGTGACTGGTGACATTAATTACCACGATCATACTCGAATGTGCCTGATAGCTTCTCATTCGATAAACCTGCGGGACAGGGTAACGAGAATCGGCGCTTGCTACCAGCGAGCATATTTTCGCCGTTTACACCTGTGAGTTGTTTGGCTTCTAACTTGATGGGATTAGTTTCTTTGCCGATAGGAGCTAGACTGAGACGGAGGTTGCTAAGCAGGGCGTGGGCTGTGCCTTGGTTAGCAAAGGTTAGCTGCAACTTATTCTCTTTCTTACCATCTTTGCTAGTTTCCACCTGACAAACTGCGTTCTCTAGAGAGACATTGGGTGCAACATTTGGCGGCACAATATAGACCGATCCCATGTATTGAAATAAAACTTTGATCGAAACCGTTGTATTCCCTTGGGTTTGGGTAATTGTGGTTAAATCGATGGGCAGTTGCTCGGCGATGATGCGATAGGAAAGCTCTTTGGCTGGACTAGCATCGCCCACCCAAGTGACGCGCACGGTTTGACTTTCGCCAGCCTTGACCAGCATTTGCGGTGGATAGAGAATAAAGTCATCATCGGCGTTAGTATTAATCTCTTTGCCATCAAGATCCATTTCCCGTTTCACCATCCTGATTTGGATGGCAGTGGATTTCTTGCCTGTATTTTTGACGACAAAAGATTGATTAGCTTTTTGTCCAGAGGGGGCAAAGTTTGAAAGCATTGGCGAAAACTGGAAGGTTGCCTCAACTTGAGAAAAAGATGGCAGCGCTGAAATCAGATTTGCACCGATGACCAATGGCAAGATGGCGGTTAGCGATCGCATATTCATGATGATGACCCCTCTATGTTTTTGTCTTTTTCTATTTCGCAACAAGTGTAAATGTAAGTTGATCGGAGTAACTGCCTGCGGGTTTGGCGGAAATGGCGGATTGACTAATCGCTATTTGAATATTTCTATCGCAACCGTTTGTACTAGCACAGTCTGTTATCAAGTTACTTACATTTTCCAAGTTTTTATCTGTTGTCGCTAATTGTCCCTGTTCTATTCCATTATAGTTCACTGTGTAATCAATTAACTCACCCGAACTACGCTTTAATGCTCCTCCATTGGTTGATTTTGCATTAACAATAAAACCATTAGCATTGTTGGATTTGATATTTACTTTACCAATTAAGGTATTGGGCAATGCGGTATTAGGAGTGAGGTCAACGGGTGGTGAGATGGTATTGGAAGTAAAAGTAATGGAGTTAACTTGGGAGAAGATGGGGAAAGGGGATAGGCAATAGATAATTGAAGAGAATATGGAGGTGATTGAAAACAGCTTTAACATAAAATAAACCCAATTCAAACACTAAATAGTATAGTGGATGCATTGTGTCCCCTATACTATTTGGTGTTTATGTTATCTCTAAGGATAAAAAATTAACTATTGAGCAATAATAGAAAAGGTAAGTGTATCAGTGTATGCACCAGCACGCTTGTGTGTGAAGTCAGCAGTTGAAGAAATCCCTACGGTAAGGTCTTCATTACTTAAAGCTTCGTCTGCCGTTGTACCTAAGTAAAAATCTTGTGCAGATGTAGTGATATCTTTCAAGACGGCATTAGGCGTTCCAGTCGTTACTCCAGAAACTTTCAATTGGTACGCTACTGTATTCGATGAACCAGGACCAGTTAAAACAGCACCTGCAGTAGACAGAATTTGAATTTTGAAAGTAGTATTAGCAGAAACGTTCAACGTACCAATAGTACCAGTAACGCCTAAAGCGTTGGGAACTAGTGAATCGTTTGCTGTATAACTATTGATTGCTCTATACGGTGGGTTGGTTACACTTACACCTTGACTAGATAATGTACCAGTTGTTGTGTCAGCCTTCGCAGAAGGAGCCAAAGCCAACACAGCAGCAGAAGTCAAACCGATCGCAACGATTGTACGTCCAGAGATAGAAGCCAATTGACGAAGTGTGGTGAATAGCATAATCTTAACCCTCTCTTTCTGAATCACTCAGAACAAATTTTTTGATTAGGAACGGATAGCTTTATCTATCCTTGTGAGAACCACTTTAGAAGTTTGGTAGATCCCTTGTGTTGTAGGGTTTGTTAGTCTCTACTCTTGATCTTTCCCCCCATCCCCCGTTTGGTCTTTTGGTGTTTCTCTGTTCCTTTTGATGTATTTAATATAGCGCTACCACCTAGTCCTGTATATCAGGGAAAACCCTGATATTACAAAAAAGGAGAGGGGTGGTGCAAAGCATCACCCCTCTCCTTTTATTTATTAGTCAATGTAAACGTCAGTGTATCTGAGTATAGCCCCGCAGGTTTACTCTGGATCTCAGACTGCGTAATCGAAATTTTGACATCGCGATCGCACCCCGTATCACCAGCACAGCCCGTAATCAACGCACTATTATCCTCAACCACCGTCTTACTAGTAATTTGCCCCTTATCAGCATTGTTGTAATTCAAGTTATACGCCATTCCTGCCCCCGAGGAATGCTTTAGCAATCCATTATTTGTAGACTCCACCTCAACCTTAAATCCCAAATAGGTATTTGACTTCACATTGACATTACCCACACTGGTAAGAGCTAAAGCTGCATTTGCTGTCAAAGGAATCGCCGTACCAGATGTACCGCGACTAGATACAAACACAATCGAGTTTAGCGTTGGCAAATTTGCATAGACATTATCTGCTTGAGCGATATCTGGAGCAATCTCTGGTAATAGGGTGATCGCTATACCAAAACATCCCAAGGATAAATATTTTTTCAAAAAGATGTTCATAAACTGGTAGTCCTAAAAAGGAAAGGATTTATGTAGGTAAGAATGGGCAGCGCTTTACGCCGCTCATCCTTACCTATTCAAAAAAAAGGGCGGGAGGACATCCTCCCACGCTAGAGATTGCAACATAATTACCTAATCCCTAAGCCCCTTACTGCAAGAGAGGTAATGGGGATGCCCCCAGTAAATCACCTCTAAGGGCTTTTGAGTAGATTGTTATTTACTATTTCATTTAATAAAGCCTGTTCCTGCAAATACATCATATGTAGTTTTACAAGGAGAACTTGCATTATTTCCAAGTCAATATTTTTGATCCCTTGACAGAACATTTCGTGTTCTAACTGCTTTTCTGGAGGCAATCGTATATTCATAGTTATCACCTCTCCCTAAGTACAGGACAAAAATTTAATGGAGTTAAAGAAGGCTTGAGAATTGAGATGTAAGTCAAAGATGATGTGACGAAGGAAATCAAAACCAAGGCGAAAAATGCTTTTAGGAAGACGACCGTGTTTTTTAGGCTTGAGGGGATTTAGTTGAGCCAACCAAAGCCCAGAAGAAAAAGCCCAACATAAAGCCAGAGTAAGCAAAGCAATTAGTTTGGAAAGACGTTCAGGATCTTGAAGATGAGTGGACTCCAAACAAAAGCCACGGGTTTTAAAGCACCCGAATAAAGTCTCAATAGCCCAACGCTTAGCATAGTCAGCAATAGCCGTATCAGGGTCATGAGTCGTCGCGACAATTAATAAATCGCCATCATCAAGACGCATAGCGGCTATACGAAGCCAATGGTTCCAAACCTTTCTGGGCTTGGACAATACTTTGGACTGACCAACTTGGAGGTCTTGAAAACAAATGTCGGCACGCAGTTTTTTCTGCCCGTCATTGAGCAAAGTATTTTTACGGCGGATACGAAAACGGTTACATGGTTCACACAACAAGTAATCTAACCAATCCTCACCGACAAACTCTCGGTCTGCACTCAAAAAGTCGATTTTGCGGTCTCCAAATATTTCCAGAAATCGATTACACAATTCACAGCGCTCACGGGTGTTTGAGTTACCTTTTTTGTCCAGCATCATCCATACCAACGGGAATGCAATACCGTAATGCACTATTCCCAATGTCAGCACATTAAACACGGTTTTACCGAATTCCCAATCGGTGCGGTCGATAGAAATTACCCAAGGTTCGGGGATTTGCATGACTTTGACGACCATGAGTGCGATCTTTTCATAGTCCACTTCAAAGTCTCGAAAAAATCTCTGTAACCTCTTATAGTGTGATTCGACTTTGGCATAACCACTAAATCCTGTGGCAATTTCAGCTAGGTTTACTGTCTTTACTCGCATTAGCGCGATCAAGAACATGGACACAAAGGCTAGTCTTGCTCTATTCCATTGCAGATGTTGCTGCAACTTTTCTCGGAATAGGTTAATCTCTTTCATAGGGGTTTTATTTACGATGTGGTTATCTTTTATAAAACCCCTCCCTGCCTACTTTTGCAACTTTTTGTCCTGTACTAAGCACCTCTCCTTAAAATCTACAATGTTCGTTGGCGCAAAATACAACTTTTCAAACAGTTTCTTGAATTACACGGAACTCTGAAGCTTTACGCTTCTAAAAGCTATTTAGGCTTTATATATCCGTACTTAATAGATTACCAAAAGTAGGACTAAGTAGATATCAGGGATATCCCTGATATCTACTACTTAGGGACTTGCTATTAATTAAAGTACCTGTGGCTTCGACTCCGCTCAGCCAACGTTAGCTGAGCGAAGTCGAAGCTAGATAACTTTGGTGGGACATTTTTTATCCGCAAGAGCCTTAGTCCTACACTCAATCCTCTAGATTAATTAGTCCTATGCGTAATGCATAACGAATTAACCCTGCGAGGTCGTGAATATGCAACCGCTCCATGAGTTGTCCGCGATGGGTTTCTACGGTTTTTACGCTAATAAATAGAGTTTCTGCAATTTCTTTGGTGGTCATACCATTAGCTACTAAGCGCAAAATTTCAAGCTGGCGAGGCGTTAACTTTTCCTCATGAATGACATGATGATTTTCCTGATTTGGTTCTTGAATTTGTGGCTGGTCTAATTGAGTATTTAATTCGAGGCGATGATTGAGTCTAATTACAATATCTTCCAAGATCTCCGCAGCATCAAGGCTAACCTCAAGGCTGTTTGCAATTTCAGTCAATGACATTCCTTGATTAACTAATTTCACAATGCGGTTCTGACGAGGGGTAAGTCTGATTCTTTCAGAGGTTTTTCCTTCGGGAGTCAGTTTCTTGACTTTGCGATGAATCTGAGTTTCATTTTTTTTGAGCCTCGTGGCGATCGCTTTGAGTAAATCATCTATTTGTAGAGGCTTGGTGAGATAGTCATCTGCACCAAGATTCATTCCCTTACGCAAATTTTCCATACTGGATGCTCCAGTTAAGAAAATAAAAGTTATATCCTGAAAGTCTGGATCTTGATTTAATGCTTCCAAGACTTCGTAGCCATTTAAATCAGGCATATCTACATCACAGAGAATCAAATCAGGATGAAAGTCTTTGACAGCCTGTAACCCAATCTTTCCGTTAATCGCACCTTGAGTGATAAATCCTTTGAATTTTAAAATATCGATGACATCGCTCCTTAGCTCGTCGTCGTCGTCAATAACTAAAATTCGTTGCATAATTTGTGTTCGTAAGTTAGCAAATTATAGCTTTAAAAATAAAGGCAGCACTTTGTGCTGCCTTTATTTTTAAGATTTTAACTCCCAAAATGCCGCGACACTTTGGGAACTAGGAATTATTCAATCGTGCGGGTTAGCAATACAGGAACAGTGGCATTGACACGCACATAATCTGATACTGAGCTACCGAGTAGGCGATCAAGGTCAGGTAAACTGCGAGCGATCGAAGGACGGCGATCGGGTGAGCCAACCAATAGGATGCTGGCATTAGACTCATCGGCAAGTCTAACTAGTTCTTTGCCCACATCACCAGAACCAACAAAGGAGCGTGATGGAATATTTAAACGCTTGAGTTTGGCACTAGCTTCAACTAGTACTGGATCAGTGCTTGCAGTATTTTCATCCTTACGTTTGACAACCCTTGCTAAGAAAATTTCCACATCCTTAGCGCCACTAGCTAGTTTAATGGCAAGATCGAGACTGTGATTGGAAGCTACTGACCCATCAACGGAAACCATGATGCTACGGATGGTTTTGATATATACATCATCCTTAATGAGCAACATGGGGACATCAGACAATTGGAAAACATATTGACTGACGGAATTTGCCAAAATTGCTTGTAAGCGTCCCATACCACGCGATCCCATGATCAGCAGATTGGCTTTGAGTTCTTCAGCAACTTTACAGACAACATCCTTGGCTTCGCCCTCTTTGAGCAGTGATACGGTGCTATTGCCTGAAGACAAGCGCAAGCTTTTAATTTCTCTTTCGATAATCTTTTCACCTGCAAGACGGTATTCGGTAATTCCTTCGGAGTTGGTAGAGTTAGGAATAACGTGCAGTACATTAATTTGCGAATTTTGAATACTAGGCAGGGTTAGCAGCATATTCAGCATTTCGCGCGATCGCCCTGAACCATCAACAGCCAATAAAATTTGTTGGAACATAGTTGTCGAACCTTAGGTATTTGTCATCTGATTACAAGTAGCGCTAACGTTACTGGTCATCTATAAAAATTTGCTATATCTTGAGTAAAGCTCAATTACAGGGCGATCGCTGCAAAACGTTGAGATTCTTAAAAATTATTAGGCGTTATGACGAAATTGCCTAAACCTTATACATAGCTATAATCGCATCTCAAAAGACAAGAGACAGCACTAAGGAAGGGACTTGCGATTAATTAAAGTACCTACGGCTTCGACTTCGCTCAGCCAACGTTAGCTGAGCGAAGTCGAAGCCATACAAATTAGCTAAACATCACAGAGGCAAACTCTTGCTTTTGTTCATTATTCTGTTCTAAAACTGGAAGATGAACGGATTCAGTATTACTGGCAATGCGCTGTTTTTGGAGATCTAGAGCAGCTTTGACCAAACCTTGGAATAAAGGATGGGGGCTACTTGGACGAGATTGGAATTCTGGATGGAACTGGGTGGCAATAAAGTAGGGATGACTAGGTAGCTCGATCGCTTCAACTAAACGTCCATCGGGAGAAGTACCGCTAATCACATAGCCTGACTCAAGGAAAAGAGATCGGTAGGCATTGTTAAACTCGTAACGATGGCGATGGCGCTCATAAATAACTGACTCGTTATATAGGCTATGCACAAGGCTATTAGGGGCAAGGCGACAGGCATATAGACCTAAACGCATTGTGCCACCGAGGTTAACCACATCTTGCTGCTCTGGCAATAGGTGAATGACGGGATTTTTGGATTCTGGGGCAAACTCAGAGCTATTGGCATCACTGAGATTACCGATATTTCTCGCCCAGTCAATCACCGCACATTGCATTCCTAAACAGAGTCCTAAAAATGGAATCTGGTGATCGCGAGCATATTGCACAGCCGCCACTTTACCATCGACACCACGATGTCCAAAGCCCCCAGGGACAACGATCGCATGGACATCTTTGAGGAATTTCTCCGCGCCATAGGTTTCGATGTCTTCGGAGTTCACCCAGCGCAAATTCACGTTGCTATTCAAAGCGATCGCACCATGCTTAAGGGCTTCGATCACCGAGAGATAGGCATCGGTCAAGCGGACATATTTACCAACGATCGCTACTTCTAGCTGATGCTCTGAGCGATATAGACGCTCAACAAGGGTTTGCCAACTGCGAAGGTCGGGTTGGCGTTGCTGCATTCCTAACAGGCGCAATACTTGCTCTGCCAAGCCTTCACGCTCCATTGCTAGCGGCACTTCATAGATGCTTTTGACATCTTGCCCTGTCATCACACACTCAGGCAAAACGTTGCAAAATTCAGAAATCTTGTCTTTGATATTTTGTGGTAAGGGGCGATCGCTACGGCAAACTAAAATATCAGGCTGAATACCGACGGATTGCAACTCTTTAACCGAGTGTTGGGTGGGTTTGGTTTTCATCTCTCCTGCGGAGGCAATCCAAGGCATCAGGGTCACATGCATATAGACTACATTTTGGCGACCTACATCCTTACGAAATTGACGAATGGCTTCGATAAATGGCAGAGACTCGATGTCACCAACCGTGCCACCAATTTCGACAATGACGAGATCAGGATTGCCATTATTGGCTACGCGATGAATGCGCTCTTTAATTTCGTTGGTAATGTGTGGAATCACCTGCACCGTGCCGCCTTGGTAATCACCACGGCGTTCTTTATTGATTACGCCTTGGTAGATTGCGCCTGTGGTAACATTACTCAACTTGGACATCGATGTATCAGTAAAGCGCTCGTAATGCCCCAAGTCAAGGTCTGTCTCCGCACCATCTTCGGTGACAAACACCTCCCCATGCTGAAAAGGACTCATCGTACCAGGGTCAACGTTGATATAAGGATCAAGCTTGAGGATTGCTATGGAATAATCCCTTGATTTCAGCAACCGTCCCAAACTTGCGGCAACGATGCCCTTCCCAATACTAGAGACGACTCCGCCAGTCACAAAGATATACTTAGCCATAAAATTTCGTTATTAGGGTGTATTGTCCTAATCATTTCGTAGACAATACTTAACAAAGTGATTATATAGCAGGGCTAGCAACCACTGTTTATCTGTCTATAGAGATCTCCATCGCCGCTTTGATCCTAAAACAAAAAATGGCGTAGCCATTTTTTGTTTTAGGATCTACTATCTTCAGGACAACACCTATCCATGACTCTGTTTGATTTAAGCAACATTTCAGGTAATCGCTATGTCACGGTGATCGTTGATTGCATTGGTATTGATGATTTACTGACCTATCGAATTCCTGAAGATGTCGAGCTTCAAGTTGGTGATATTCTCAGTGTTCCTTTGGGCAATCGCCAAGTGGGGGCGATCGCTTTGCAAATTTCTGATACTTCCGCAATTGATGATCCCGAAACAGAAATTAAGGAAATTAGCGCCGTAGTCAGTTCGGGGATTTTTCCTAAGACCTATTGGGAACTGTTAACGCGCACGGCTGAGTATTATCGAACTCCTGTGATGCAAACGGTAAAAACGGCGTTACCTCCGAAATTACTCGATCAGTCCCATTACCGCATCAAAATCAAACAATTAGATTCGCCTGCGGCGAATCTAATTGTTGCCAAGTCAGCCCAAATGGTATGGGATTTTTTACAAGAGCATAAAGGAAATTCTAAAGGGCTAATTCGTCGCTATATTCAGCAAAAGCTGGGTAGATATACTGGTGCAGGGCTAAGGGAATTACAAAAATTAGATCTGGTTGAAACGGTTTTAGAATTACCAAATCGTCCACAACCAAAATATGAAGATATAGTCGTTTTAATCAAGGTCCCCGATAGCGAAATTACGGCTAGACAGACAGAAGTTTTAACAATTTTGCAACATCAAGGGGGAGAATGCTCCAAATCTCAATTATGTAAACTAGCAAAAACCTCTGCTTCCGTAATTCAGAACTTAGAGAATAAGGGATATATCGTAATTTCTAAAAGAGAATCTTTGCGATTAGGTGGCAAAAGTCATACGGTTATTCGCGATCGCCCCAAAGCTCTCACCCCTGATCAAGATTTAGCCCTACAGCAAATCTTAAAAGCGATCGCTAATAATAATCCGTCACATTTTCTCCTGCATGGGGTTACAGGCTCAGGTAAAACTGAAGTGTATCTGCAAGCGATCGCTACTGTCCTCGAAACTGGGAAATCTGCATTGGTATTAGTTCCTGAAATTGGGTTGACTCCGCAATTAACAGATCGGTTTCGGGCAAGATTTGGTGATGCCAAGGTGAATGTGTATCATAGCCAGCTATCCGATGGTGAACGCTTTGACACATGGCGTTTGATGCTAACAGGGGAATCCCAAGTAGTAATTGGTACGAGATCGTCAGTATTTGCGCCACTATCAAATCTCGGCTTAATTGTGATGGATGAGGAGCATGACAATAGCTTCAAGCAGGATCAACCTCAACCCTGTTACCATGCGCGGACGGTAGCACAATGGCGATCGCAGTTAGAGCAAGTTCCCCTTGTCATGGGTTCCGCAACCCCTTCCGCCGAATTGGTCTTTGCCCAGAAACAGCAGGAATTAATTTATTTGGAACTGCCTAATCGCATTGGCAATCGAGCGATGCCACCGATTGAAATTGTGGATATGCGCGATGAATTTAAGGCAGGCAATTACTCGATCTTGAGTCGCAAGTTACAGGGTGCGATCGCCGAAATGCTTGAAGCCAAACAGCAAGGAATTCTATTCATCCATCGACGCGGCTATAGCACCTTCGTTTCCTGTCGCTCCTGTGGCTACGTTGCGGAATGTCCCCATTGCGATGTTTCCCTCTCCTATCACGATCCCATCTCGCCCACAGCCCATCAACCCAAATCCGCCCATTTGCGATGCCACTATTGCAACTACACCCAAATACAGCCAAAATCCTGTCCTCAATGCAATTCACCCTATTTCAAATATTTTGGTAGCGGTACTCAAAAAGTAGAACAGGAACTTAGCAAATTATTCCCCAATATTCGCCTGATTCGTTTTGATAGCGACACCACCCGTAACAAGGATCAGCATCGTCTGCTCATCGATCAGTTCCGCGCAGGAACAGCAGATTTATTAGTGGGAACCCAAATGCTAACCAAGGGTTTAGATATTCCCCAAGTAACTTTAGTAGGTGTAGTTTCCGCCGATGGATTATTAAACTTTTCTGATTATCGCGCAGGAGAGCGAGCCGCACAAACCCTCTTACAAGTAGCAGGTCGAGCAGGTCGTGGCGAAGAAGATGGCAAGGTCATTATGCAAACCTACACTCCAGAACATCCTGCCATCCAAGCAGTTCAGAGCTATCGCCTAGAAGAATTTATGCAAACCGAACTAGAGATGCGGGAAGCATTGCGCTATCCACCAAAAGGGCAAATGGTCTTGATTCATCTCAGTAGCGAGAATGCTCAGACAGTAGAGAATTCTGCGAATGAATTGGCAGAATATTTACGGCAATTAGAAAATGATTGGGAAATATTAGGAGCTACTCCCGCCACGATCGCTAAAGTCGCCAATCGTTATCGCTGGCAAATTCTATTAAAATTCATGCCCGATGTTTTACCCAATGTACCGAGCCTAGAAGAGTTACGAATGTTAGTCAATTCTAAAGCTGTTAGAGTTGTGATCGATGTCGATCCATTAACAATTCTATAAACAATGTCTCGCAAAGCTAGGCATTGTTCATTTTAACGGAAGTTCCATACTTCGTAGCGGCGATTGCGAAAGGTGAGGATTTGTCCTTCGATGCTGCTTGGTAATACATCTAGCCAGATGCGACCTCCATTCATATCACTAAATAGCAGGGAGCCATCACTCGAAAAAGCGATCGCTAAAGGATAATGGCGATCACCTAAATCAACTTGCGCTCGATCTAGTAATAGTAAATATTCAGACTTACCTAACCCGTCTAAATTAACTGATAAAAGAGACCATTGCTGCTGCACAAGGACACTAAAATCTTCAATACTCATGGAGACCTGTCCATTGCGTTGCAACTCGCTATACATGGTGCGAATTAAACGTTCAATTACTTTAGGTGAGAGGGTGAGCCAATCAACAGGAATTCCCTTGGGTGGATCGAAATTACCGCCACTAGTTACAAGCGCAGGAATAATACTTTTATTTAATAAAGGGGCAATAGTTGCTTCCCCCGAAGCTAAGATTTTTAACTGACCATCATCGCCAACCCATAGGGATTGGGCAGTTAGAGTTGCGGCTTGGGTCTTGCCATAGGCATCATAGATCACTAGACCGAGATTGTTATTAATTGATAGTCCCAAAATTCGCCATAGCAGAATCGATGAGCGATCGCTTAGTTCAGGGAAGGGATCATTGCGCCATTTATCACCATCTTTAATCAGATCAATCCGCACTTCGTACCAAGCTTGACCTGACTCTAACTTAGGTGGTGGGATGAACCATTCTGAACCTACATTCCCTTTGCCTAAATAGGTCACACTGCCTAGTAATTGCTGTGGTTTGATGGCAATGGGAGCGAGATCGAGTCGCTGTAACAATTGATTGAAATCTTTTGCCTCAACTTTTTGTTCTCTCAGCCAATGCTCAGCACGTCGTAATCCATTGCGCTGTAAAACTACTAGTCCTCCCCAGAGCTTAATTTCTGTTGCTCCTGTAAAGGTCAACATGGTCGTCACTCTCTGCCAAATGTGAGGATGATACTTATCTAACATTTCGGCAATGCGATCGCCTTTATAGGTAGTGTCATTGGCGATCGCTAGTGCTTCACTCCATCGACCATCAATAATATTAATCAGAGCTTTTTCGCCAATATTTGCATTGGGATTATCTGCTCTTTCAGAGGTAATCTTAGCGTGAAAGGCAATCAAATCATACTGTTCTTGCAAATATGATGGTAGGGTTTTGCCCTGCGATCGCAACTCATCAACCATCAATTGAAATTTACCTAATGCAGGTGACCATAAACCAACACTTGCCATCACTAGTGCATCTTGGTATGCCTTAGATTGATTTTTAGCCTCGTTGAGATTGATTTGGCGTAACTGAATTTTATTAATGGAATTAGTAATCGATTCTTCAGGTTGATAGACCAAGAACATTGGCTCAAATTCCTGAGTTTGATTGATAACTAGTTGTGTAGAATTAGGATTGCTCGTCACTACATTGCGCCATTTGGGAAGTTCACCTGCGGCACTTGTCCAAGCATCTAGTTCAAATAGCTGTGATCGCTTATTGGTGACAAAGTAATAAATCTGCCCATAGGCGATGCCATCGACATTTCCCGATGTACTGAACCAAATTCCATCTTTTTGATCGCCGATTTGTTTCGGTGGATTATCAATTAAGGATAATTTTTTTAACGGTAGTCGATTGCGGCTGGGCTGTATTCGTTCAGGAATGGAATAAGTCGCATATTTAAACAGAGGCGATCGCACAAAATACTCATCAATTCCTGCGATCGTGGTGGTACTAACCAGCAAAAATTTCTCGACCCCTCGATCCCAAACCAACTGATAAAGACGGATTTCACGGATATTCTGGGTTTCTTTTTCCAGAACAGTGTAGATAATTTCGCCCGTTTTAAGATTGTAATTTTCGCCAAGCTTAAGCTGGTTACGCGCCAGTTCGTCTTGAATTTGCTGAAGACTTTTAGGAATATTCCATAAAGAATTAGGGTAAAAAGCGGGCGCTTCGGAAGAGCCTAACCAGCTAATTGCTAAGGGATTAACGAGATAAATTGCCCCTACAGCAATCAGCCAAGCCAAGAGGGGAATACTGCATACTATACCTAGATTCGACCAAGTAATGTAATCGCGTGGATCTCTACTTTTACCTGTTAATAAAAGTTGCTTGGATTTTGAATTTGACTCTAAATTGGGTTGATCAGCTACTTGACCAACATCTAAGGGTTCGCGATCGTTTTTGACAAGATCGCCCAAAGATTTTGAAGATTCAGGCAAAGAGTCCATGCGTGATATCGGCAAATCTTATACAGATGACATAGCCTAGCATATCTAGGTTGAGATCTATGTCGGTTTATGCCATTACTCATTACCGTCAAGCAGCGATCGCGATCGGCGAGTTACGTCTGGGGCAAATCTCTCTTGGGCTTGTTGATGAGCGATGTTGTCACAACCTTAAGGGACTTGCTATTGATTAAAGTACCTGTGGCTTCGACTCCGCTCAGCCAACGTTAGCTGAGCGAAGTCGAAGCTAGATAACTTTGGTGGGACATTTTTTATCCGCAAGCGCCTAAAAGTGACAAAATGGCTGATTACATGGCTTATGTTAAATCATCATCTTCCCAAATTGTGTAGATTTGCTCAAAGACATCATCCCAACTTAATGATGCAATTTCCGCCTTCTTGCCCATCTCATCTCTAGCATCCTCTTTCGCCGCCATAAGGCACTTGTCCCAAATCGAAATTAAAAAATCTCTATTTAGACTTGGCATCTCCTCTTGACTCTCCGCAATTTCCCGCCTTGCCGAGCGAATTGAAATTACCCAACTAGCACTACGTTTTTCAGGCTGGCATTTCCACTTGATAATATGCAACATTAATCGAGTCAATTGACTACCTACAGCTCTCCTTTCTGATCGCCCCATTGACTCAACTAAACTCTCCAAAACATTATATGCTTCAGCCATTTGTCCCTCCTGCACCAATTCCTTAGCAGTCACCGCAGCTAGATATGGCGACTGAAACACTAGTTCATCCCATGCGGTTTTTGTCATGATCGCTGATATTCCTAACTGAGTAGCTAGCTCTAATCTTAGCTTAGGCTACTATTGCAGTTTGCATGTTGCCATAAGTAGCTAAGCCCCAAAACCTGTAGCTCACGCTGCGCGTGAGCTACAGGTTTTGGGTTTGGGTTTTAATTACCCTCCGCTACTTAGGCAAAATGAAAACTGCTATAAACGGTATAATTTAGCCGAAGCTTAAAATTTCATTTTCTAAAATTCTTATTAACTTTCTTATATCTTTTAACCCGTAACTCGATCGCATGGTATCTTCGCTGCCCCTAACTACAAATATCTCTTACACCCCCATCACCTTTCCCCTTGCGGCTGTGGTCGGTCAAGAAGCAATTAAAACTGCTTTACTGCTAGCAGCGATCGATCCTACGATCGGTGGCATTGCCCTCGCAGGTAGACGCGGCACGGCTAAATCCGTCCTTGCGCGCGGTATTCATGCCCTGTTACCACCCATTGAAGTCGCGATTGAATCCCTCAGCAATTGCGATCCGACCAAGCCTGACACATGGGACGATGTGCTAGTCAAGGCAATGAAGGATAAAGATCCTAGTGAAATTCAGACTAAAGTTATTCCTGCACCATTTATCCAAATTCCTTTGGGAATTACCGAAGATCGGCTGATTGGTTCTGTCGATGTGAGCCGTTCGGTGCGTGAAGGTCAGACTGTATTTCAACCGGGGCTACTAGCAGAAGCCCATCGTGGCGTTCTCTACATTGACGAAATTAATTTACTCGACCCACAGATTTCTAATTTACTGCTTTCGGTTCTCTCCACAGGTTATAACCAAGTCGAACGCGAAGGAATTAGCTATCAACATCCCTGTCAGCCTTTGCTGATTGCCACTTACAACCCAGAAGAAGGCGCGTTAAGTCAGCATTTGATGGATCGGATTGCGGTTAATCTCTCCGCCGATGGCGTTCTCTCCCTCGATCAGCGCGTAGAAGCTGTGGATATGGTGTTGGATTATGCCAATTCCCCTGAAGCCTTTTTGCGTGGCTATGATGCCGATGTCGATGATTTGCGAACTCAGATTATTTTGGCGAGAGAATGGCTTAATGATGTGACCATTTCCAGAGCGCAAATGCAATATTTGATTGCGGAAGCCGTGCGTGGCGGCGTGCAGGGGCATCGTGCAGAATTATTTGCTGTGCGTGTGGCAAAGGCGGCGGCGGCTCTGGATAGTCGGACTCAAGTTAATGCCGATGATTTGCGTCAAGCGGTGGAGTTAGTCATCGTACCGCGATCGCCTCTTTCGCCAGAACAACAGCAGCAACAGCCTGAACAGCAGCAACAGCAAGCCCCACCCCCACCTCCCAATGATGATGGTGAACAGGAGCAGGATGATAATCAAGAGGATCAGGAACAGGATCAAGAGCAGGAAGATGAATCTCCTGAAATTCCTGAAGAGTTTATCTTCGATCCTGAAGGCGTAATTCTCGATCCTGAAGTGCTATTTTTCGCGCAGTCTATGCAAAAGCAAGGGCGATCAGGTACGCGCAATGTGATCTATTCCCAAGAGCGTGGGCGTTATATCAAGCCTGTTTTGCCTCAAGGAAAGAGCGATCGCATTGCCGTTGATGCCACCCTCCGCGCTTCGGCTCCCTACCAAAAGGCAAGAAGAGCGCGTCAGCCCCATCGCAAGGTCATCGTCGAAAGTACCGATGTGAGAGCAAAGAAACTAGCCCGTAAAGCAGGGGCGCTTACTGTTTTCCTCGTCGATGCGTCTGGCTCGATGGCACTCAATCGGATGCAGTCAGCGAAAGGTGCGGCTTTGCGAATGCTCACCGATAGCTATCAAAACCGTGACCAAATTTCCCTCATTCCTTTCCGAGGCGAAAAGGCAGATGTATTGTTACCGCCCACCCGTTCCATTGAGGCAGCAAGGCGGCGTTTGGATACGATGCCCTGCGGTGGTGGTTCGCCATTGGCGCATGGATTAACTCAAGCGGTGCGTGTGGGCTTGAATGCTAGACAATCAGGTGATGTCGGTTCGGTCACGATTGTGGCGATTACCGATGGACGCGGTAATGTGCCACTGGCGCGATCGCAAGGTGAACCCATCGATCCTGAGAATAAACCTGATATCAAAGGCGAATTGATTGATATTTGTCGGAAGATTCGCGCCTTGAATATTGGGCTGTTGGTAATTGATACAGAAAATAAATTTGTATCAACAGGCTTTGCGAAGGAACTCGCTGCCGCAGGTGGTGGCAAGTATTACCATTTGCCCAAAGCGACTGACCAAGCGATCGCCAATGTTGCCATGAGTGCGATCGCAGATCTGCGTAACTAAATAAGAAAGGGTGCTTTGCACCCTTTCTTATTTATGGCTCAATTCCCAATTCTCTCAGTTTTGCCTCAAGGCGATCAGCACGTTGTTTTTCCGCATCAGCACGTTGGCGCTCTTGGACGAGTAAATCTTGGATTTCGGCATAATTTAAAAACGGAGTCCCATCGGCATGAAACATTTTTAAGGTTTCATCGGTAATTTCAAACTGAATTCCTAATCTGGGGCTTTGCCACCCTCGCACAATAACCAGAGGTGATAGGCTATCACTTTGCCTCAACCACACTAATAAGCGGTTGGCTTCGTAGTCATAAATGTAATACTCCTGCACTCCATAGCGATCGTAAAATAGGAGTTTCTTATCCATCTCTTCTTTCGTATTAGATGGAGAGAGAATCTCAAATACAATCTGTGGAGCAATATTATCTTCTAGCCATTGTTTGTAAGAGCCGCGATGTCCCCTTGGTCTACCGATCGCAACCATGATATCGGGAGCAGTGGAGAGATCATTACGTCCTTCGACTGGATACCACAACAAATCCCCTGCAACAAAAATCTTGAGATCGCTATTTTGATTTTGACTAAAGAACCAGTCAAGATTTTCTTTGATTGTGACGATCCAAATAAAATGCGTGGTATTGCTTGCCATGGGTTGCCCATCGCTTTCGGGGTAAATAACTTCAGTTGATGAGATGGTTAGCTGCGAAACCATAGCACAACTCCATAAGAGAGGATTTGGTTTATTTTAACTTGCAATAAGCAGCTTTTGGGCGTGGTAAAGGTACATCAAAAATCGGTTCTTTAAGCTTTATGATAATTAGAGATTAGATAAATAGCTTTAAAGTTGATCGTGTCCCGCAAAAGAAAAATTGCGATATTGTTAGGCGTGTTATTGGGGATTGCAGTAGCGATCGCTAGTTATTTTCTCTATTGCCCTAGCCCTGTTGCGGGACTGTTTCCACCACCCCCCAATGCCAAGACTCGGACAATTTATTTTGTGCAGCATGACTGGCATTCAGGCTTAGCATGGGCGCAACGTGATAAAGAGAACTTTGGAGCAGAAGCATGGAAGGATGCGCCATTTGTGGAAGTGGGATGGGGCGATCGCCAATTTTATTTTGCAGGCGATCAATCAATTCCTTCGATGCTGCGAGCAGTTTTTATTCCATCGGATAGCGTGATGCATGTAGCAAGCTTTGTAGAATCACCCGAACAATTTTTCAAATTTCCCGTTTTTAAAATTGAATTATCGGAAGTCGGGTTTCAAAATTTATTTACCTATGTGAAACAGACTTTTTCGGTAAATGAAACAGGCGATCGCTTAGCAGCGATCGGTAAGGGGCAGTATGGGGTGAGCAATTTTTATGCAGCAGTTCCTAGATATTTCTCTTTGTTTAACTGCAACACATGGGCTGCCGAAGCTTTGCGTCAAGCAGGGGTTTCTATCTGTCCTAATCGCGCTCTGTTAGCCAAAAATCTTGCCGAACAACTAAAACCCCAATAAAGATTTTAGCTAAGCCAAAATCTTTATTGGAACTCCTGCAACGCCGATCGCAATATTGCCGCAGTTTCGTAATTTTGTTGCTGCTCATGGAGTTTAATGGCTTTAGTAAAAGAGGCGATCGCTTCTGGGAAATATCCCGCCTTCATCAGCACCACACCCAAATTTTGATGGGCATCAGCATAGTCTGGTTCTAGAGAAATAGCCTTTTGATAAGCGGCGATCGCTTCGATAAAACGTCCTGAAGTTTTGAGCGCAATTCCATAATTAAAATGTCCTTGAGCAAAGTTAGGCGCAATTTGAGTAACCTTTTCAAAATAGGCGATCGCTTCCTTTTGATTAAGCTCTTGATAGATATTTCCTAAATTGACATAAGCAGATAATTTGACGAGATTGGGAACATCAAGCTCGATGACTTGGTTATAAGCTTGTTTCGCTAATTCCCAATCCTCATTTTGCTGATAGGCAAGCCCCAAATGGTAATAAATCTCACAGCGAGTTAAGTTCTGTTGATCGGTATCATCAATTAATGATAAGCCCTTTTGTAATAGAGAAATCCCAAAATCGCGATCACTATCGGGGTTATTGATATACAAAGCCCCTAGTTTATTGAGCATATAACTATCCTCTGGAAATTCTTCCAAATGCTTGTGCATTAACCTTTGAGCAAACTCATACTTATCCCTGAGTTGAATTTCGCTATCCATATAGCCATAATGCAACAAGACAGGAACTTCCACATTGAGGATTCTCCAATGTGGTTCTTTTGACTGCCATGATGCTACCGATTGATCAATGGATTCATGATAGATGCCCGTAAAGGTAATCTCAGGATGATTGCGGAATAGACGTAAGATGAGGGAATAGGGGGCTTGCTTCGCGCCAATTTCCGATCGCATCAAATTTACGGCTAAACAATCATCCTGTTGCATCACCTCTTGCAAAATGGCGATCGCACTTTGCTCTAAAACTTCATCAGCATCAATTACTAAAATCCATTTACCCTTAGCCTGTGCGATCGCATAGTTCCGCGCCTGTGCAAAATCATCACACCACTCAAAGTGAAATACTCGCGCCTGATATTTTTTGGCAATAGAGATAGTGCGATCGCTTGATCCTGTATCGACGACAATGATTTCATCGGCAAGCGATCGTAGACTATCCAAGCATTTTGGTATGCGCTGCTCCTCGTTTTTGACAATCAAGCAAGCGCTTAACTCTATGGATATTGGCGATCGGGAAAATCCTTTTTTGCCAGATTTAGCTGTTTTAGGACGAGACATTGAGAATCTTGATGTTTATTTACTAACGGATGTTGCGGGGAAGGAATTTCTGTCATAGCCAGAGTCTTGGGCTGGCACGGGGGGCACAGCCCCTACGTAATCTATATTGTATTTGGGGTAGGGGCAATCCCCCCGTGGTTGCCCTGCTTGGCTAGCAGCAAGATGTCTATCATCTACATTCCACATAACATCACTTCCTGAGCTTATTACGTTCTAGATCAAATCGATAGGCTTGGAAACCAGTAAAATTGGCGCGTTTCTCAGAATTAGGAAGGGCACTTGCGACATGCTCAAAGGGTGATAGGTGAGCAGGTTTAGAAGTTAATAGGCGATCGTGCAGTTTCACATCATCGGCTAGACTACGCACCCCATCATGATTGAGATAACTGACTCTAGCACAGCGTCCCACGGCAACTTTCACTAATTCATGAATATCGCTAATTTCGTCAATATCCTCTTGCTTAATCAGTGGCAAATGCCATTCTCCTGAGTTTAATTGCTTTGGTTGACTCGCATCATAGGCAGCTTTCATTTTATTAGCTAAATCTTGAATTTCAGGCTGTGCGTCAGGATGACAGCGTTGTTCAAAGAAGTTTTGATATTCGGTTCCCGAACAAATTACGGTAATTGTGGAGAATGGTTCCAAAAGGCGATTAACCACTTGTTTATGAATACCAATGTCCACTAGTCGCCGCGCATGACGGATTGCATCGAGTCTGGCTTCTTGCCATACTGCTGCGGCGGCTTGGATTTCAGCTTCGGTTACTTCGGTTTGGGCGGACATTCCCTTTTGATTTTTGCCCCAATGTAATGGATAGACTTCTTGACTCTCGACGAGTTTGATCATTTTCTCGACGGGAATGGCTCGACTACTGCTGCTGTTTTTGCTGAGCATTCGATGGGTCATGAATTCTGAGTGAATCATGCGGTGGTAGGTCAGCACAAAGGTGGTCAGGCGATCGCCTGTTAAGTTAATGCTGTCAGCGATGATTGCGGCTTGGGGTTGAAACATGATGCTTAAATTCTTAATTCATCTAAGATTGTAGTCTTGATTGGCTTTGGGGTATAGCAGTTAGCTGTTAGCGCTTAGCAGTTAGCTCTTTGATGGACTTGTGAGCCGTGATAGGCTGGTGAAAAATTTGCGGAATTCTGGACATTTTTGTTGGGCGATCGCCGAGTCAAGTTGCTTGATAAAACGGGCGGTATGCAGTTGTTTGGAATATCTCATTCCTTCTTTTTGTTCTGAAGCTTGGATAATCGCGTTGGAAAGTTTTTGATGATAGCTCTGGGGAAATGCGGGATCTAGCCCAAAATCTTCAGGATCTTTAAAGGATAGTTGGCGATCGCTTACGAGCCAGTGCTGCATTGCCTTACATTTATCACGAAAGTCGGGATCTCTGGCTAAAGTTTGATCCCAATCGGCTATCACCCAAGACTCTAATTCTGGCTTGGCGAATCCGATGATGTGATTAACTGGCGGAATGTTGGGGTTATTTTGCCATACTTGATTGAGGAGATCTCCAAATTCTTGAGATTTCTGTTGACAGAACTCGTTTGGATCGTTAGTGCCTTGGGATGGATAGTCGAGATCGTCAAAAATCAAAATGAGATCGCACATGGGATCATTTAATCTGAATTTATGATTTAATCTCTCTTCAATTTCTTTGAGCAATGACTTGCCTGTTAAGGCTTGAGATGCTCGATCCGTCTTAGGTTTTGCACCTAGTTTGTTGGGTTTGATTCCTTCCTTATTACTAACTGGTGTCACTCTTTGGAAGTCACAATTTGGAAATTCTCTGCGTAAGTAGGGAAGTAGTCCTGATATTTCCGATTGTCCACCTCCTGCAAATACCCATACGATCACAGCGCCCAGCCTCCGACTTCAGGTTCACCTACCCGATAAAGATCGCCAAGTTCCCATCCTTCATCTAGACGATCTTGGAGGCGTTCTTTGGATAGGGTTTTGACATGGAATAGAGTTTGCTCTGGGTTGGAGGCTTCAAAGACATGGACATTTTCGAGACGGTCTGTAAATTTATCTAATAGGTCGGGGCTATGGGTGGTGATGATCACCTGTGTTCTAGCGGCGGCGTTTTTTATCCATTCAGCGAGATAGCTCAACCATTGAACGTGTAAGCCGACTTCTGGCTCGTCAATGACGATGAGGGAGGGTAAGTTAGGAGAGTTGAGGATGATTGCCCAACATAGCATTCTGACTGTGCCATCGGACATTTCATCAAGGTATAGGGGACGTTTGGTATTTTGTAAATGCCATTCAATGCTAATTCTGGTTCTACCTGTTCTGATGGGGCGAATGCGTTTTGTTTGTGGCACGATGTCGCGCATGATGACGTTGAGTTGGTCTTCAAAGTCGATGCTTTCTTGGATGAGATTGTCTAGGACTAGGGCGAGGTTTTCACAGTCAGGATTGAGATATTTCTCTGGAGATCCAATTTCTGGTTCTGCATTACGAATCTCTTTAAGATTCATATTATTAGCACTGTAAAATTGCCAATCAGCTACAAGATTAATAATCTGACGACAAACACTGTACAAAGGTTTAAGATTTGGAGGGTTTTCTATATTCTCTAATAAGCTTGGGATAATTGATAAAGAGATTTCTTTGGTTTGAACTATTTTTGATTTTGCGTAATGGGAATTATCTTGAGGTTCAAAAATAGCTCCATAATCATTTGATTGATATGGAAAGTGATAATAAAAAGCACTCCCATGAAGATCGCTAACTTGTAACAAGGACTCTTCAGATATGTATGGAAAAATTTTGTCTGAGCAAAGGATGGAAAGATTGAGTTTTAGTTTATTGTTAGTATTTTCGGTAACAAAGCTAAATGACAGATTGACTTTTTCTGGCAATAAATATCGTGCATTTAATATCCTTGAATCACCTAGATTAGATATAGCTTGTATGAATCTTGATGCTCCGTTGCTGTCTAGGAAAGCATTGCCAGAAATACTCTCTTTTAAGAAATTGAGTAATGTAATAAAATTACTTTTGCCAGAGCCATTAGAACCAATAAAGATGTTTAATCCTTCGCTAAGTTTTAAACCTTGCTCTAAATCAAGATTTTTATATCTTTGGGCGGTGACTTCGCTAATACATTTTATGTTCATGATGTTGCCTCCTCGCTAGCTCTCAATGCTTCTAGTTTTTCGGGTGTAAATGGATTAATGCCAGATTTTAAAGCTTCAAGCCAATGTTGTCGCTTTTCTAACATTTCTCCTTCAAGTTCACCACTGTTGATTGCAGCTTCAAAATCTTCAATTGCACCAGTCAAGTTGCCAGTTAACGCTCTTGCTAGACCACGAGTATTATGATGTTTTGCAGATTTTTCTAATTCAACAGCCTTCTCGCAGGCAAATAGAACATCAGTAGCGCGATTATGCAGGCTACCAAACCAGCCTAATCGATTCCAGTAAAATGCAGAAATCTCCAATTTAGGATCGATTGTTTGTGCTTCGGAATAAGCTGCAATTGCTCCATCCACATTGCCAGAAACAACCAAATCTGAACCATTGCCCAGCAAAACTGCTGCTCTAAATTGCGGATTGCTAACTAAAGCGTCAGGTACATTAATTGCTTTATTTAAGCCTCTAGCGCTTGACCAAATTGCACCTTCATTTGATGAAATATAACTGAGGTTTGCGCGATAGAGGATTGCGCCACTGAGGATTGCGCCACTGAGGATTGCGCCACTGAGGATTGCGTCATGGAGGTTTGCGCCAATGAGGATTGCGTCATTGAGGTTTGCACCACTGAGGTCTGCGTTACTAAGGTTTGCGTTACTAAGGTCTGCGTTACTAAGGTTTGCGTCACTGAGGTTTGCGTCACTGAGGTTTGCACCACTGAGGTATGCACTAAGGTTTGCGTCACTGAGGTTTGCTTTACTAAGGTTTGCACCACTGAGGTCTGCTTTACTGAAGTCTGCACCACTGAGGTTTGCGTAACTGAGGTCTGCACCACTGAGGTTTACGTAACTGAGGTCTGTACCACTGAGGTTTGCGTTACTGAGGTTTATGTCACTGAGGTTTACGTCACTGAGGTCTGCACCACTGAGGTTTGCACCACTGAGGTTTGCTTTATTAAGGTTTGCTTTACTAAGGTTTGCTTTACTAAGGTTTGCGTCACTGAGGTTTGCGTCACTGAGGTCTGCGTCACGAAGGTTTGCGTCACTGAGGTCTGCGTAACTGAGGTCTGCGTAACTGAGGTCTGCGTCACTGAGGTCTGCGTAACTGAGGTCTGCGTCACTGAGGTTTGCTTGCATGAGGTTTGCTTCACATAGGTTTGCTTCACATAGGTTTGCTTGCATGAGATTTACGTTAAATAGGTTTGCTTGAATGAAGTTTGCTTGCATGAGGTTTGCTTGCATGAGATTTACGCTATGTAGTTCTGCTTGCAAGAGGTTTGCTTGCATGAGGTTTGCTTGCATGAGGTCTGCGCCAGTGAGGTCTGCGTTCCACAGTGTTGCTTCACTGAGGTTTGCATTGTTTAAAAATTTGCCGACTATTTCGATAAAGCCACCATCTTCAATGCATTGACCATAACCAATAATACGGAGCAATTGTCTTGGGTGATCGATCGCGTCATCTTTTGAACTGTAATTGCAAGGATGAAATGAAACTTTGTCTTTTAGTTCTGAATTTGCTTGAGCATAACGATGGAAAGTAAACATCAGGATCAAAACATTCAAGCCTGTATAAACATCAACCTTACGTTGTCCGATCGCGACACCTTGCTTCTGCATCAAACGTGCTTTCCTAAGTGGCATAGGCTCTCCATCTGACTCAACCGCCTCAATAAAGTCCCCATCACTCCAAGCCCAATAAAACCCATATAAGCGCTCAAACAGCCTTGCAAAATCATCGTCTTTGCCTTTAAATTCCCTTTCAATCAAAGCCACCAAATATTCCACAATCTCAGAAGTGAGCGCTCCAAATCCCAATAAATCGTAAACCTGCCACTCTAAATCTTTATCCTCTACTTCCAAAACTTGGCGACTAGCTCGGCGTGGATCGGGCTTTTGTCTCGACCATGCCAACAAACTATCAACCAAACGCTCTGCACAAAGAAACTCACCAAAACTCTTATGCAGAAACTCCATCGAATTATTTTTACCATCCGCCGCCTTCAGATAAAAAGTCGCCAACGCCACAGGCAAAGTATCTTTATCTTGATCCTTCCGAGCATCCTCAAGAGCATTTTTTAGTTCGGGTGCTAACCTTGCTTCAATCACCTCCAAAGAAGCACATTCTCCCCCAGACTGAGCCACACACAAACCCGCCTCCTTCAAAATATCGCGAATATCTTCTACATCTAAACTTGTCAAACGTGGATTAAGTTTGTCATTACGCTGTTTGGTCAAAACCCAGTCTAGAGTCGCATCGTAAATCAAAATTTTGGCACTGTTCCCCGCCTTCTGGAAGTCCTCAATCTTAAACCTATTATCCCCGTGCATCGCTGCCAATAGATACAATAACAATGGCTCTTTTGCCAAGGTCTTTACCTGCTCAGGACATTGATCGTCGCTAATAAAATCTTGAAATTTTTGAGCCGCATATTCTCCTTTAAGTACCGCCCATTTCTTCAACCAACTCGTCTGAACTTCTGGACTCATATCAAGGATTTTCACCCGTTCCAAATTGGGACGCATCTCACGCTCAATCCCAAACAGCGCAAGTGGTCTACCCGTAATAACGATCCGATGTCCACGCTCCTTAATATTTTTGCAACCATCTTGAAAACTAGAAACACGCTCTAGAAAATCCTTGAGACTGCGATCGCGCCCACGTTGTAACAGAAGTTCATCAAACCCATCCAAAATAAACAAAAATCGCGTATTCCGATCCGTCAACCAGCCATTATCACTCCGCGCAAAATCCGTATTTACCGAATTCCGCAGCAAAATATCAAAATCATATGCTGAGATGTCAATATCCCGCAATCTAATTAAAATCGGAATCCAAATCGGATATAGCTCCCGCCTTACGCGATCGGCAAACATCCGACAAAACACACTCTTCCCCCGCCCCGGTTCCCCTTGGATAAATAACACCTGTCCCGATTTGCTCTCATCATTGAGTAAACCTAACGCCCATTCTTCGATGAACTGAGGTTCGCTATTGTTGTTATTTTTTGCGATCGCCTCAACCTGCAACTCCACATAAATATCTTCAAATCCAAAATTCTCCTCAAAGACTTTTTCTTTAGGCTTCTCAGCAATCACCTCTTTTAAATAGCGATCGATGCTGTCATAGGTTTCTATCTCACGCTGCCACTCACTACCATAAATCACAGATAGCTTCTTCACCTTGTCCTTAATCTCCGCCAACGCAGGTTTAATATCCCGATGTGTCATCCGCGAAATCCGCTCGACAATAATCTTCGCTTGCCCCTCCTCGATCCCCGCCTCAACCAATCGCGCCAAAACAATAGGAGTCAACCCATCCGCCAACTTCGAGTCATGAAAGCAAAGTAAAACTGTCCTAGCATCAGACTCAGTTAAAGTAAGACTCTTGCTAAATTGTGCAATTTGTTTCTGAAGGCGATCAGAGGCTTTTGCCTCATTTAACTTCTCCAACAAATGCTTATTAGCATCATCATCACTAAAAAACTTCTTAAAACTCTCTAAATAAGCCGCCTGTCCTACCAGTTCCACACAATCTTCTAAGGATGGATCTTCCTTAGTGCTATTCAGATAAAACTGCAACAACTTACTAGCGATCGAGACAAATGGCAGTCCTGCTCCCACCACCTGCACAATGGGTAAATTCAAAACATCTAGCAGTGAAGAAACCTGACTAATTAAAGGCGTTAATTCGGGAAGCGACTTATTTTCGTTTAATGCCTTAGATAAATCCAAAAATGTCTTAGTAGTGTCAACACTTCCCTGTGTTAATTCACTAATCGAGATCTTGGTATTCATCAGATCCCATAGCCTTTCCCACACACCCTTTGACATAGCTATCAAGCCTAAAAATCTTCTGCTATCTTAGCCTAAATTCATTCTATATACACACTAATCTTTCACTAGTATAATAAAAGTCAGCGTCAATGATTAAAGTAGATGAACCATGACTCTCGCCACAAAAAATATTCCCTCGATAACGCTCGATCGCTTTCTGACTCAACCAGAAACGAAGCCTGCTAGTGAATATATCAATGGTTCGATTTATCAGAAGCCTATGCCCCAAGGTCAACATTCTCGACTTCAGCTTAAATTTTGTAATACCGTTAATGCAGTAGCCGAAGACAAACAAATAGCTTTAGCTTTACCAGAACTGCGTTGCACCTTTGGGAATCGCTCAATTGTGCCAGACGTAGCAGTATTTCAATGGCAGAGGTTGCCTGTTAATGCGGAAGGAGAAATTGAGAATGTATTTTCCATTTATCCAGATTGGGTAATTGAGATTCTATCGCCAGAACAAGCACCGATGCGAGTCATTAGTAATATTTTGCACTGCCTCGAACATGGTACAGAAATGGGATGGTTACTATTTCCCAATGAGCGATCACTATTAATATTTCAACGCGATCGCCAACCAATTGAAATCAATAGTGAAATAAATGCTGCTCAGAAATTACTTGTACCAAATTTTTTGGAAATAGAACTAAGTTTAACTGTAGATCAAGTATTTGGATGGTTAAAGGTAGGAAAGTAGAAGGAATTATCCATTAGTTTAACTTTCCAAGAGATTTTAGGATTTGGATAGCTGGATAGAGTTCATTGTGCGATCGCTACTTCAGTCCTGTACTGCCAAAACCACCAACACCACGATCGCTAGTTCCAAGTTCTCCTTCAATATATTGAGCTTGAATTACAGGCTTCAGAACTAACTGCGCGATCTTTTGTCCTTTCGCGAAGGTATAGGCTTCTTTACCAAGATTAATCACAATTACTTGGATTTCACCACGATAGCCCGCATCAACTGTACCAGGGGAATTAAGAACGGCAATACCATGTTTCAATGCTAATCCACTTTTGGGACGTACTTGAATTTCATAACCAAGGGGAATATCTACAGCTAAGCCAGTGGGAATTGCTGCGCGATCACTTGGTTGTAAAGTGACTTCTGCAACTGAATACACGTCAGCCCCAGCATCGCCAATATGCGCGTAGCTAGGGATCTGTGCATCAGGATGTAGCTTTTGGAATTTAATTTCTATGGTTTGCATTAATTAGAACACTGGACTAAAAAGTATTGGGATTTTTGGGAGTTGCAGTCGGCTTGAATGGCTCAGGTGCAGGTTCTATAGGAATAGGCGGCGATGGCGATCGCGTTGGTTCATTACTAGGACTAGGAGAAGCTGTAGATCTTGGTGATTCAGTTGCTCTAGGACTGGTCGATGGACTAGTTGTTGGGGATTCAGTAGGTGTAGCTGTAGTGGTTGGTTTTACCGTAGGCGTTGGAGTAGAGGTTTGAGAGGGAGTTGTTGGTTGAGGTTTTGGTGCTGGAGTTTCTAGCTGCACATCTAATTTGTAGCCAGTTTCATTTGGACTAGTTGTTTTAATTTCAATATAGTAAGCACCACTCTTTCTTAGCCTACCTTTCCAATATCCTGTCGTATTATCCTTAGCATTATTATCAAGAGGATTTTGATCCTCGTCCTGAATCGTCATTTGTAGGTTTTCACCGTTAGTCAAGGATACACTCAGATTATCTTCCTTCTTGGCTTCAAAACGAACTTTAACTATTTTTCCGCTTGTGATGCGATTGCTAGTAGAATCTTGACTGATTCCTTCGCTAGTTTGCTTTAAATTTAGAACAACATTAGTTACTGTTGCACTATTGGAATTAGCATTTTGGGAAGTAATAGCTGTTTCGGTCGGATTGTTGGTTAGACGATTGCGGCTAAAAAAGAAGGAAGTCACAGCCCATGAACCAATGCCAGCAACTAAGATGATCAGAATGCCGATAAACCAATTGATTCCACTACTATTATTCGATTCATTAGTACGATTGGGAGCGTTACTTCCATAATTAGCGGGATTGCGATTATTAGCTCCTGCCACTACAGTGCGTTGGGGAATTGTTGCGGCGACATTAGATGGCACAGGTCGTCCAACCACATAGGTCTTTGCACCAGAAAAAGAAGCTTGGGCTATTTGAAGAGCTTGCATTACCTCATCCGCCGAGCGATAGCGATTGGTGGGCTTGTAGCTCAGCATTTGATTGATAACTCTCGCAAAGGCAGGATTGACATTGGTGTACTGCTGCCAATTCCATGCCAGATTGATGCTATCAAATAGTTCTGATGGTTCACGTCCCGTCATCAGCACAATGGAAGTTACGGCGAGGGCATAAAGGTCACTATTCGCATAGGCATTACCTGACTGTAACTGCTCTGGTGGTGCATAGCCAGCTTTACCCGCTACCGTGGAAGAGGGGATACCCATTTGGGAGTTGAGCTTAGCATTGGTTTCTTGGACAACTCCAAAATCAATTAGCACAGGTAAATTATCCTGCGATCGCAACATCAAGTTTTCAGGTGAGATATCACGGTGAATAATATTGTGACTATGCAGATAGCTCAGCACTGGTAAAAGCTGTTGCATCAAGGCAAAAATTTCATTCTCGGAAAAGGCTTGACCAGATTTCAAGCGATCGAGGAGTAAATTCCGATAATTCTTGCCCTCCACATAGTCCTGTACTAACAGAAGTCTGCCCTCTGACTCAAAGGTGGCGCGAAACTCTGGTACTTGGGGATGGCGGATTTGGTATAGTACCGATGCTTCACGTCGAAATAATTCTTTCGCTTTTTCAGATACCTCTAGTGAATCTTGTGGAGGAATGAACTCCTTGAGTACACAGGTTTCATTAAAGCGCTCTAGGTCTTGCGCTAAGTAGGTACGCCCCATACCACCCTGTCCAATTGTTGAGCGGATAGCGTAGCGACCTTTAAGAACAAAACCTTGAGGAAATGGGGGTTGCATTATCGGTAATTGGTAATTGGTGATTGGTAATTGGTAACAGATGATCGGTAATTCATTAATTAATCATGAAATTAAAAAATTAGTACCTTACTGCCATGGCACTACCACGAATCAGATATTTAGAGCCTTCGATGTCAATTGATGTGCCGACTTTGACCTTTTCATTGCCAAATACTACGCCATCGTTGGTAACTCTGGCGGTGGCTTCGAGGGTAAGCGCTAGGTCAGATTGGGATGTGGACACAGCGCGAGGATCATCAAAGACAACTGGAGAACCATCTGCTTTGGCGGCAACAACTTGGGGGGTGGAGATACTGACTTTTTTGATGGTGACTTCGCCGCGTGGCTGATTGCGAATGATGATATTGACTTTATCGCCAATTTTAATCAGGTTCTGGGGATTCGTAGCACTAAGACCGCGCACATTCATATCTACTTGGACGGTTTTGTTTTCAGCAGATAGCATTTGGGCGATCGAACTACCACTGTTGCCGGGGACAATGAGTAAGCCGATGAGGACGATCAGGATTGTCGCGATCGCCCCGATGTCCAAAATGCTAAGTTTGCCAAATAAACGACCTTGCCGATCTAAAATTGCCATGCGTATTTGCTGAATGTAACGGTTGAAATAGGTTTAAAGATTAAACAATGAGGCTGTGAGTAAACGCCATCAGCATTACAGTATAAAGGCAAATTGAATCTGTGCAGACATCCTAAGTGTAGTTGACAGATTTCACTTTGGCTTGGGCAAAGCGTTCAATAGCTCTTCGGTAATGATTTCGGTCATAATACGTGACATTTTTGGCAGCAAAATATCATTGGTGCGGCTCATGGAATCGAGCATAATCTGAGGCAAGACACTAATTGCTTTTTTGCCCGTTGAAGACTTATAAAACCCAATAATATCGCGCAGTTCTGATTCCGTAAAATACTTGTCATAGATAGGATAGGAGACTTGCTCGATCAGTTGACTGAGGTCAATTTGCTTAATTACGCGATCGCGATATTTGATTGCCATCCGCGACACGATGTCACTAAATTGTTTTTGCACTTCGGGGCGATCGCTATTGAGCGCAGGAACAGTTTTTAAAATGGTCGATACCATCTTGGGCAATTCTGAGCGAACCATGGATTCCATAACTTGATTAGCATTTTTGCTGGATTCCGTGATTTCTAGTAGTTCCTTAATCAAGGCGCGTTTTTCTGGCGAAATTACGGTTGTTACGGATGCGTCGGGTTTACTTTGGGGCGTTTCACTACTTTCTTGGGCGATCGCTTTGGTGAAATTAAGTGATGGCAAAACCGAGCCAGCCGTTATTAATGATGACAGGGTAAGGGTTACAAGAATGCGGTTTAGCATAATAATCGTGAATAGTTTGAATGGGTTAGTTTTTTAGTTAAGGCAATTACCGTCTTCGACAGTAATTGCCTTACTGCTGTTGTTCGAGATTATAGGCGAGCTTATCAGCGATCGCTGTTACCCAATTTTCATCTTGTTTAGTATAGCTACGGGGAATATTTGCCCCTAATACCATGACTCCTTTTTCGCCCAGAGGTTGCACAATTACACCCTGTGTATTTTCGGGCAAATAATCAAACTCGACGCGCCCAGGATAAAGCTCTAATTTGACTAGATATACTGGCTTCTGGGTTTTCATCACTCGTTCCGCGATCGTGCCAAGATTGACCTGCTTGCTTTTCCCTAAAATGCCTCTGCGGAGGATCGTTTGGCGATCGTAATAAATAGCTACTACTTTCGTCACCGTATTAGTTAGCAATATATGTGAAGCCCAAGCCAATTCTGTCTTTACTGCTTCAGGTAAAGCTGCCTCAATTTCAAAACCTTCTTCGCCAACTAGGGTCACGGCATCAGGTGGTTTCGGCTGTACTTGCTGCCATAGCAACCCAATCAAAATCAAAACAGCACTTAATAAAATCCCTAAAGCATCAGCCCTTGCCTGACTAGCCGTAAGGTTTAATGTCACCATCCGATTGATCAATAACGCCAATCCGCCCAATGTCCCCACTACAAGGGGCAAATATCGAATCATCTAATCCTCTACAGTCTGGTTAATTTTTAAGACATATATCATTGAGATAGTGCTGCCTTCGGGAGCACTATCTCAAACAAACTTAGAAAGCGCTAACTCTGACCCATTGTTGGCTCATGGTTTGCTCATAGAGTTCTTCCAAGCGATCAATATTTTTGGTTAAGGTATAGCGCTCTAATACTCTTTGTCTTGCTTTGATCCCGATAATCTTTGCCATTTCAGGATGATCGACAAATAGGGGCAAAAGTGTACAGAGTTGCGAAGTCACCTTATGGGAATCAAGAATAATCCCTGCACCATGCTCAATTACCTCACCATCTGCGCCCACATCGGTGGCAATGCAAGCAACACCGCAGGACATTGCTTCTAACAAAGATAGGGATAATCCTTCCACTAGTGAAGGCAAAATAAATACATCCGTACCACGTAAAATCTCGATCCGTCTTTGTTCATCGGCAATATACCCCATCCAGACAATACTAGGATCATTACCATAAAAAGTTTTTAAGCCAGCCAAGAGGGGACCTGTACCAACGATCGCTAATTTACAGCCTTCAGGCATTCGACATTTGCGCCATGCCTTGAGCAGAGCCTCTACGTTTTTCTCAGCAGCTAGTCGTCCTTGATAGAGAAATAGCACATCAGCATTGAGTTCTTCCTTGATATTTGAAGGTCCGGGGGAATAGCGATCGCTATCGACACCATTAGGAATAATCGCAATTCTGGTATTGGGAACGCCTAATTTATTCAGGAGTTCCTTTTGAATATTAGAGAAGATAATAACTTGATTGTAATCTGCCAAGGATGGTGCATAAATCTGATAAGTAAGTTGCTGGGTGCTAGATGCAAGATTACGACGTTTGATGTCAAAGGGTTGGTGAAAGGTTGCCACAAGGGGTAAATCTAGCTCCGCACAAATTTCTGGCAAGCGGAAATCGAGGGGGGATATCGCAAGGGATGCATGAATAAGATCGGGCTTTAGCGATTGCAGGGAATCCACCAGAATTTTATTAGCCCGCAATGATGGAACAGTATAAATCGTGGATTTGTAGAGAAAAGGTAAAGCGACATCCTGTGCCTCTTGAGAGTTTTCGTCCAATTCCTCGTGATCTGGATTATCGTGATCCGATTCAGGAGCAAAATGCATAAAGCTGACACGATGTCCGCGATCGAGTAATGCATTTGTAATTTCGCGACTATAGGTCACGTTGCCACAAGCAGGCGATTTTTTACCTAACCATGCAATATGCATGAACTACACCACATTATTACCAAAGGTATAATACCAAATGCTCAGACGACAACACCTTTGCACATTAGCAAAAAATATTTTGATGGAATAGAAAATCAGGACATCATGTGCTGCTTTTCTATTTTTACGTCAGTTCGGGTTAAGCTGGCATATTTTAAAAGCCCAAAAGTAAAAGCCTTGCTAAGCAAGGCTTTTACTTTTGGGCTTTGAGAGAGGGTTTGCTATGCAAACCCTCTCTCAAAGCTCGTTTCAAATTATCCCGAACTCGCGTTGTTTTTGGGCATAAGCGACGACAGCTATAAAAAAATTTAGCCAGTGACATGCACTGGCTAAATTGCTAGAATTTCATGGGTCGCCCGGGATTCGAACCCGGAACTAATCGGTTAAAAGCCGAGTACTCTACCGTTGAGTTAGCGACCCTGATTTAGTTGTACTAAGCGCTTGCGGCTGTATTTGAACTTCCGTTTTTTATCGCGCTTAGCTAGTCTAACATGACTTTAGCAAATAACACCAGTCAAACTGAAAGGTCTAACCTCAGTAATTTTTATGGAAACTGTTTGACCTATTAGTTCGGCTAATGGTTTACCTGTGGTGTTTTCTGTAAAGGCAATGCGATTGGTGCGTGTGCGTCCCATCACTTGATGAGGATCTTTATGGTTTGTGCCTTCGATCATGATTTCTTCGATGCGTCCTGCATAACGCTGCGATCGCAAAGCTGCATTTTGGTTAACGGCATGATTGAGGCGTTGGAGGCGATCGCTTTTAATCTCCTCACTCAATTGATTTTCCCAAACCGCCGCAGGTGTCCCTGGGCGAGGCGAATAGGCGGCTGTATTGACGAGATCAAAGCCAATGTCATTGACTAGTTGTACAGTTCGCTCAAACTGCTCCTCAGTTTCCCCCGGAAACGCAACGATCGCATCGGCAGTAATTGCCGCATCGGGCATCACCGCACGGATATCATCGATAATGCGACGGTAACGCTCATGGGTATAGCCGCGTGCCATCGCCTTAAGGATATCGTTATCACCTGACTGGAAGGGAATATGGAAATGTTCGCAAACCTTGGGAAGTTCGTAACAGGCTTTGATCAGTCGTGGGCTGAAATAGCGCGGATGGCTAGTGGCATATCGAATGCGATCGATCCCCTCGACATCATGGACGTAATAGAGCAAGTCCGTAAAGGTAATTTTGCCGCCAACGCCAGCACCAATGCCACCTGCGGGCAGGTCGCGCCCATAGGCATCAATATTTTGACCAAGCAAGGTAATTTCTTTGTAACCTTGAGCCGCTAGTCCCTCAATTTCCTTACGGATTACTTCAGGGGTGCGGGATTGTTCGCGTCCACGTACTGAGGGGACGATGCAATAGGTGCAGTTTTCGTTACAGCCATAAATGACATTGACCCAAGCCGATACGGAGCTATTGCGGCGAGGTGTGGTGATGTCTTCTTCGATATAGGCTTCTTCGGTGGCGGCAACTTGATTGCCATTAAAAACCTGTCCCAAAAGATCGCCAAGACGGTTGACATGCTGAGGTCCCATCACGAGATCAAGCTCAGGTACTCGTCTCAAGAGTGCCTCACCTTCTTGCTGAGCGACACAACCAGCAACAACTAGGGTTAAGTTAGGATTTTCGCGTTTACGTTTGGCTTGTCTACCTAGGTACGAATACACCTTTTGCTCGGCATTGTCGCGGATGCTGCAAGTGTTATACAAAATCAGGTCGGCTTCTTCGCTTTCCTCGGTTGACTGATAGCCCATATCTTCCAAAACGCCTGCCATGCGTTCGGAGTCAGCTTTGTTCATTTGGCAGCCGAAGGTGACGATGTGATATTTCTGAGCAGTCATGAAAGTGTTTAACCAAGCCGAAAAGATTGCTGTCCTATTCTAATATCTTTCAGCATTGATTGTAAGCACTACGTAACTTTGGGGCGATCGCATAAAAAAGTCCATAAAATTTAGGAGTGCCGTCTATTGACTAATAGCTGCCACTCTTCTCATCATGGGTTGCTAATTACCGCAGGAGTAAAGTTAGTTTTTGATGATATACGTCAATTGCTAGATTTTCTGTAAACAACCTAGAACTCTCGCTGCATAGCGCCAGTATTTAGCCATTGTAAGTGATTACTTGTTATCGAAGCGATTGATGCCGTAGCTCTCCTCGACAAGCATGGCTACAGTCCCATCACAAAAGGGCAACCTCTTTCCCTTGATAATCTGTTTTAGATCCCAAAGTTGTCTGACTTCCGCTTCCATAGCAGGTATTTTATCCGCATGACCTTGATCTTTTAACTTTTGACTCTCAAGTTCGAGATGTCGCGCCAATCCATCTGAACGAAACAACGTCGCTTCCCAATCCTCAGGTTCTCCTGCCACCAATATCCAACCTGAGTTCCACACGTCATCAGGCAAAGTATACCACACCAGTTTTCGTAACAGTCTACCATCACTAGCATGTTCATAAACAAACCAATCTACCGAAGTATCCCCATAGACAAAAAAGATTTCTCCCAATTGCCCCGATTTAGCTTCAGTGAGAGACTCTTCGCCGAACAGTACTTCATCATCAGGAAGCTCGTCATCGGGCTGATAATCGCAAAGCAGCCAAGGGGAATTTGGAAGAGGTTCAACCCTTTTACCAAATATCTTTCGGGCATTCTCAATCGATTCGCTACGAACAAAATATGCCGAGTAGGATTTCATAATTCACTTACCCTAGATTTTGATGACTTAAGCTGGCTGGAGATAGTCGAGCATAAATTACTGTAAGTCATATTTTAAGTCAAATGAGATCGCCTCAATTATCTATCTAATAAAGGTTTTGCAGTATGGCGATCGCTATTACTGTTAGGTGTGAGTTGTGGGTGATCGCTTAGTATAAAGTTTACTTTCCTATGACAAAAAACTAGAGTTGGAGTTAAGACTAACTCCTTAAGGTAGGCTAGTATAACAACTATTTCAACGACATCCTTAACGCCTTAAACATAATCTCACATTAAGTTTTAATAATTATTTGGAAATGGTTGTAGTTGCCATAACCGATCGAGAAAATCTCTTGACTATCGTGACTATCGTGCTTTTTAAGAGGTATTCTTTGCTTCATTAAAACCTCCTGTACTTCATTCTTAAAAGAGAAGAATTAGCGAAGTTTTAGTAGATTATTTGTAATCAATTAATTACATAGAAGTTAATTACTATCATGCAAAAGTCATTTTTGGTCAAAGGTTTAGCCGTTTTAACGATTGCGACGCTCTGTATCGGTATGCCAAGAATGATTGGGAGCATATCAATTAGGCATTGAGTAAATATATTTAGAAGAATAGAAATAGCCATTGAGATAAGCGCAACGATGTCTCAAAACTTGAGCAACATTGTCCTGATTCCACTGAGCACCAGAAATCTTGACGCGACGACCAATCTGCTTAATTGTTGATTCAACTGAGCCTGAGCCGATGGGAATTCCCTGATTCTGTAAATAACCATACTCAGGAATGCGATGACGATGATTGCGTAAATAATCGCCTGTCCGTTCTAAACCACCACTAGCAAAACCGACAATCTGCCCAAAATCATCTTCCACTACATAGACAAAATAATTATTAGGATGGCTCAGAACCTGGTGCCACGTCTTTTCTCGCTGCTTGTAAGACATGTTCTCTAAGTGTTCATCGGGAATAATCCCGCGATAGGCAGTACGCCAAGTATCAACATGAACTCTAGCGATCGCTGGTACATCATTAATATTTGCATCTCGTAAAATCATGAGGAATCATCACTTACCTGTTTATATATCTTCAGCCATACGCGGTAATGTTCTTTTTCCAATGATGGTATATCTCAGATCATTTTTTAGCCCTAAGTCTAGCAACATTAATCACTTAGACTTCTCATTCTTGGCTAACATATCTTCAATTACCTTTGCTAAATATTGTAGATGAACTGGCTTGGTTAGATAATCATTTGCTCCTGCCTCTAGACATCTTTCGCGATCACCTGACATGGCAAGAGCGGTTAGGGCAATTATGGGAATATCTACCAAACTAGGTTCATTGCGAATTTGCTTCGTGGCAGTGATTCCATCCATTTCTGGCATTTGGATATCCATCAAAATTAATTGAGGTTGATGGATTTTTGCAAAAGTGATCGCTTCTTGTCCATTTTGAGCAATCACACAGTGATAGCCTTTCTCTTCAAGATAACTGGTAACAGACAGCGTATTTGCTTCATTATCTTCAGCGATCAGAATCGTAGGTGAAGTAGTACTTAGCAATACTGGTATAGAATTCTCATTAGAATTTGATTGAGTATTTGATTGTTGCAAGGAGAGAGTATCGGTTTGACTGTTTTCATCTTTTGGTGATTGAGTAGCATGGGAATCTGGAGCTATGCAGACATAGGGCAGTCGCACAGTAAAGCAACTACCTTCACCAACTTGACTACGAAGGTTAATATCGCCTCCATGCATTTCCACTATTTGTTTGACAAGGGCTAGTCCCAAGCCAGTACCTTCGTATTTACGGTTAAGACTACTATCAATCTGGACAAAGGGTTTAAACAGTTTTACTTGATCGAGAGGCTCTATACCAATGCCCGTATCGGTTACAGAGATGCAGAGATAAAATCGGTCTTCGAGAGGGCAGGACTCTAATACGGAATTCGGTCGGGGCTGGATTGGACTGAGGGTTAAGGATATATGCTCAGCTAAGTTACTATCTAGCGGTTCGTAATGGACATCTAGGGTGACCTTCCCACCAGTGGGAGTGAATTTAACGGCATTAGATAGTAGATTGATTAACACTTGACGGATGCGGCGTTCATCTAGTACCATTTCGCCGATATCTTGAGAGAGATTGGCTCGGAGTTGAATCTGTTTTTTAAAAGCTTGGTTTTTTACAAAATTGAGGCTAGATTGACAAAGTTGCAAGATATTTACCCTCGCAATTTCTAGTTCTAGTTTACCCGCTTCTATTTTGGATAGATCGAGAATGTCACTTATGAGTTCTAACAAATGCTGACCGCTCTTTTCAATAGTAGCGATCGCTTGAGATTGACGTTCATTTATCGATCCAAAAATTTCTTCTTGCAAACCTTCTGAAAGTCCTAAAATTGCATTGAGGGGCGTGCGGAGTTCATGGCTCATATTTGCCAAAAACTCATCTTTTAGGCGCGTGGCTCGGATTAATTCTGCATTTGTAAGTTCTAGTTTGTTTTCGTATTCTTTGCGATCGCTGATATTTCGTGCAGAGGTAATTACCAAAGTTTTACCTTGAGAATCTTCAAGTTCCACCAAGTTAAGCTCTACGGGGAAAATTTTGCCATCCTTTGTTTGATGTAAAACCTCTTGACTGGCATATTTTTGGGTATGAAGGGTTTCGATAATATCTTTTTTACAGAAAAAATCCTTCGGCATGATGTCGCTGGGATCCATCCTTAGCAATTCCTCTCGGCTATATCCCAAGCTTTCACAAGCAGTTTGATTAACTTCAATAAAATTGCTGGGCTTTCCTGTTTCCGTAAATCCATTGATAAATACTGCATCGGATTTGTGATTAAACAAAGCCTGATATCGTTTTTCACTATCAAATAAGGCGGCTTCAATCCGTTTGCGTTTGCTGATATCTCTCAAAATGCCTTGAGCAATATATGTTCCATCAAGCTCAATCCGACTACCAGTAACTTCCACAGGAACGAGGCTACTATCTTTTCGCAATACAACACTTTCTAGCATCGGTGCTGCGACACCTTGGACAACAGTTTGAAAGTGTTCGCGTACCGCTTGTAAAGCATCGGGAGGATGGATCTGCGATACATGGAGTTTACTTAATTCTTCACGGGTATATCCTAAGAGTATTTCAGCTTTGTGATTTGCTTCGATCAAGTTGCCTTGGGGATCAGCTAGACAAATTGCATCACTGGCATTGTCCATGATAGCGCGATACCGTTGTTCGCTTTTTTGAAGTTTCTCTTCTGCGCGTTTGCGATCACTGATATCTGTTTCAAAGCCAATAAAACGACTTGCCTTACCAGTTTGATCTTTCACAGTTTGTCCACGATCTAGCACCCAGAGATAACTGCCATCTTTACATTGGCTGCGATATTCAATCTCAAAAAACTCCGTTTCCCCAATTACATGATCATCTAAAGATTTCATAAAACGATGATAATCATCGGGATGAATGCGTCTGATACACTCATCAGGCGAATTACCAATTTCCTGCTCGCTAAAGCCGCGCATCTGTTTCCATCGGGGGGAGAAAAATTTTGTATTACGCTCAAGATCCCAATCCCAAATGGCATCATTTGAACCCTTGAGAGCCAATTGCGCCCGCTCTCCGATAAGAGTTAATCGTGTAATCTGCTGAGTTAATAACTCGATCAAGCTGTCTTGAATTAACAAACCAACTAGGCGATCGCCTTCTAACACAGGTAAATGCCGAATCTGATGTTTTTGAAAGATGGCTACGATTGTATTGATACTTGTAATTGTTGCGATGGATTCTTCTTGAATGCTAATTACAGAATGGCTTATCACTGACTGCATTGTTAACAGCTCTAAATCTACTCGCTGAGCGCCAACGCTAACCACATCTCTCTCAGTAAAAATACCCACCGCTTGAGATTGATTTGCCTCGTCTACGACGATTATATAACTAGAGTTATGTTCAGCCATCATCGCGATCGCCTTACCCACAGATGTATCTAACGCGATCGTTAAGGGATTACGAATAATTAGAGATTGGATTTTTTCTGAGGCTTGGAGATTGAGATTTGGCAGAGAAGTCATGAGAAGTAAAACCTTGAAAAAACCTTTATGCAGATAAAAAAACGATCGGCTAGCAAAATTTTTAAGAAAAGTATTTGGGGAATATACAGAAAGTAGAATTGAGTAGAAAATAGACTTATGCTATTTTTTTGAACAAAAAAGGAACATAGGACAAATGCCCCAAAATGCCTCACGTATCTATAATGGACTAATAAAATTGGGGAGTCAATATAGCTTATAGTCAGGGGGATTTATTAGCTTGTAAACAACGGGAATATCGATCATGACTAAGCAGCGAAAAATAACGGCAAATTAATCATGCGATCAACTAAGGTTCCATCACAATTGAAAATAACGTATTTAATCATGTTTATCTGAATTAGGAACTTGAACTAAGACCATAGTTGGTTGCATTCTCTAAGGAAACATTAGGGAGATTTTGCAACATCCATTCCCATGTGATGTGAGATTGCAAAGCCTCAATCACAACTGTAAGTAGCTCTGGTAGTATACTTGAGAAATCAGCTTCTTCTAGAAATTGAATCTTAAAAGCTAACTTTTCGTGCGGTGGGGTGAATTGAGCATCAACTCTCTCTTTATTTCTCGCATCCATGCGATACCAACCAAACTCAGGCAAATAAACCCCATTAAATCCATGCAGACTGTAGGGTGCATTAGTATCATCAATACTTAAGTGCTGATAGCAAAAAACTGCGGGAATTCCATTTCCTCGAAGTAGAACTGCTAATAAATGGCTTTTCACATGGGAATATCCTGTTTTGTAATGTAAGACATCGGAGGCTAGCCAAGTCACAGGATTCATTTGGTAGTCAACACTATGACGAATTTCATCACGTACCCACTCAAAACGCATTTTCGCGATCGCCTCATTTGCCAGACTATCCTTGGAGTCAATTTTTGTCCTCTCATATATCGGTTGATTTGGTCGTGACTGTATCCCTCTATATGTTCAGCTAAGTTCGTGATTGTATAGTTTATCTGGCTACTCAGCAGATACTGGCAATAGTCTAGGGTGCTAAATTTCTTCGCCATTTGGCTTTGTCTAACTCTTCTTCTTTTTTACCTCTTTTTCTCCACTGCGTAAGTCCTAAAATTTCCAGATTTCATATCATCAAGCATCCATCTTCCATGTAAATAATGCGATCGGCGAGATCAAGAATGCGATTGTCATGGGTCACAAGGAGAATCGTACAGCCTTGCTGTTTGGCTAATTTTTCCATAATCTCCACCACATCTCGCCCTGATTTTTTATCTAGAGCCGCCGTTGGTTCATCGGCAAGGATGATCTTCGGTTGTCCCACCAAGGCACGGGCGATCGCTACTCGTTGTTTTTGTCCTCCTGACAGGTCGCTAGGATAGTAATCCAGTCGGTGAGACAAACCCACAGCATTTAAGACATCTCGAATCCGTCGATCTGCTTCTTCAGCAGTGACATCATGGAGTTCTAGCGCCATTTCCACATTTTGATAAACGGTGAGAAAGTTCAAGAGATTATGGGCTTGGAAAATATAGCCAATGTTGCGACGAATCAGCGTCATTTGCTCGGGAAGAGAATTAAGTAATTCCCGATCGAGAATCTTCAGGCTACCCTCTTGCGGCGATCGCAAGCCACCCATGAGCGAGAGCAAAGTCGTTTTCCCCGAACCCGAAGGTCCTGTCATAATCACAATCTCACCGCGATCAATTTGCAGATTTATATCAAACAAAACCTGCTTACGGAGAGCATTCTGACCGTAGTAGTGATTTAGTTGCGTTACGGAAATAGCAAATTGCGAGGACATTTATTTCAAGGAAAAAGTAGAAAGGAAAAAGGGAAAAATACAGTTCTCTAACTTTTTAAAGCTAAAAGCCAAAAGCTTAAAAGCTAATTAAAAAATATCCGCAGGATCGGCAGTTTGAATCTTTCTCACGGCAATTGCTGCGGAAATAGAACACATGATGGCGGTTAGTACGAATACAAACGTAATCCGTCCTGCATCCATTGCCATTGGTAAGAGCGTGGCGATATGGGTGATTTCGTAAATGCCCCATGCCATGGCTGTGGCGGGAATGAAGCCGAGGACAGCGAGGATGAGCGATTCTTGGAAGACGACTATTAATAGATAGCGATCGCGAAATCCCATTGCCTTCAGAGTGGCGTATTCGGGCAAATGGTCGGTGACATCGCTATAGAGAATTTGATAGACAATTACGGCTCCGACGATAAAAGCAATTACGACACCGAGATCGAAGGTGTAGCCCACGGGTGTACTCGCATTCCAAAAAGCTACTTCAGCTTTGGCGAAATCTTGTCTCGTCATGACTTTGACATCGTTAGGCAGGAGCGATCGCAATTCTGCTAAGACTTTATTGACATCGGCATCGGGCTTGAGCTTGACTACACCGATATCAATTAGTCCGCCTTGGCGCGATCGCACCATTCGCAAAAAGTTAATATCGCTGGTGACGAGATGGGCATTAATGCCAAAGGTGGGGCTGAGTTGAAATAGTCCCCGCACTTGGAATTGGCGTTCATCAATTTCCGTAACGATGGATTCACCTGCTTGAAATTTCTTTGCGATTGCCCCAAATTCATTCCGCGATCCAGAATTAAAGAGAACTGTATAGGGTTCGCGCAGCTTTTGGCGATTCTCAACAACGCCTTTAATATTTAAAACTTGATGTTCGGGATTAATGCCAATAGCGTAAATATCCCAGATCTCTTTGTTGTAAGGGTTGCGCCATTGAATGAAGTTGAGATAAATCGGACTAACGGACTGTACACCCGATACGCCTGCGGCTTGGTAAAGGCGGCGATCGGTAAAGCGATCGAGGGAAATTAGCGATCGGTAGCGACTGCTTAAAATCACGATTTCGCCATTGATGCTGTGATGGAGTTCTACGGCACTGCTAAATAATGCGCCCCGAAATCCCATTTGCAAAAACATCAACACATCAGCAAAACTAATTCCTGCGATCGCTACTAGTAGACGCACGCGCTCTTTCCGCAATTGCAACCAAGAAAGAAAGAGTGGTTTCTTCTTTTTGGATTTTGCCGTGACATTTATAGGTTTATCTATGATTTTGGTCATAACTCTCTAGGCTAGGAAATCATTTTCAAAGGCTTAAGATACTAATGATCACCCTCAACCCGCCTTGTAAAGGGGGAAGAATATAATTCTCCACTCTTTACAAGCTAAGGTTTACACACAAGTCCCTTTGTCTTCGTTTCAATGGATCTAGCCCCCTAAATCCCCCAATTCTGGGGGACTCTGAAAGAATTTTATTATCTTGTTCCCCCAGAATTGGGGGCTAGGGGGCAATTAATTGTTGACTTGACTGGGTTTTATGACTTGTGTGTACGAGGTAGCTTTACAAGGAAAGCTGAGGGATCTCCTCGCAATCGCTACTAATCCCGAACATCGATCGCTGCTTGAATACTGAGATTGGTTAGCCCTGCAACCAAACGACTAGAAGGTTCATCTAGCAGTATTTTTACTTCCACGACTCTTGCATCGAACTGAGCCGCAGGATCGGTATTTAAGACATCTTTTTTACTAATCTCTAAGCCAACTTCCTTCACTTTGCCGCGCAATGTTTCGGAGAAGGCATTATTTTTGCTGATTACAGTGGCGGATTGACCGATTTTGATTCGGTTAATATCCAGTTCATAAACCTCAGCAACGGCAACCATACGTTGAGTTTGACCTAAACTAATAATTCCATTATTTCCCACTAATTCCCCAGCACGGGTATGGATTTTGAGAACCTGTCCATCTTGGGGGGATCGCACTATAGCTAAATCAAGATCGGCTTTTGCCCTTGCTACACCTGCCTTTGCTTGTGCGACCTGCGATCGCGCTAATTCCACATCTACTGGACGAACTTCGGCGATCTGGTCGAGGGTGGCGCGGGACTCAGCGATTTGCGACTGACGAGATCGCACTATCCGCGATAACTGTGCCTTCGCTTCATTTAACTGTTGACGCACTGTATCGCTAGTTAACTGTTTGCTATCACGCAGAGAACTTGAGACTGCGCCTTCTGTTTGCAGATATTGATACCGCCGATCCTCTAGCTCCGCATTGCGAAGTTCGGCTTCTAAACGGGCGATCGCTGCCTCTTGAGCAGCAGTTTCCGTTTGTAACTCTACTTGAATGCGATCGACGACTCTTTGCTGCGCCACAATTTGCCCCGACTTTGCCCCTGCTTCTACTTGCCTTAATTGCGCTTCGGCAACAGCAACTCTTTCCTGTGCTTCCCGCAAAGCCGCTGCACGCGGAGCATAGTTATCGAGATAGGCGATAATCTCTCCTTTGCGAAGTTGTTGCCCGTGCTGCACGTTGAGCCGTTCAATTCGCGCACTTTCGCCCGATATGGGTGCAAACACCTTAATTACTTCTCCATCAGGTTCCAATCTTCCCAATGCTGAAACTGTTTCTAATTTAGGAGTGGTTTCGGAAATAACAGGTTGAATAGATTTTTGGGAGAGGTTTATATAGGCGATACCACCAATACTTAAAGAAGCGATCGCGATCGCCGTTAGTGGTAAATATTGAATTGGAAATCTAATGCTCATGGGATTTTAACCGTTTTGATGTCTAGTCATATCGCGCATTACGCCCCCCATAATCTGCACTCTCGCCCAACGTGGCAAAAATGCAAGGGAATAGGTCAACAGTTTCGAGATGAATCCAGGTAAGATTGTGGGCTTTTTCCCTAGAGCATCTAGAGTTGCCTGAGCCACATCTACAGGATTTAATGCCATTCCCAATTTCATGCCTGCACGGTCAGCAAAACCGCTATTGGTAGGACCGGGAGCAGAAGCAATGACATCAATTCCCATCGGAGCAAGTTCGACATATAGGGCTTCGGCTAGGGTCTGAACATAAGCTTTAGTTGCAGCATAGTGTGCCGCAAAGGGGGTTCCTTGAAAGCCGACAATCGAACTCATCAGCACGATGCCACCATTGCCACGCTTAGCGAACCTTTGCCCAAAATGCCAAGTTAGTTCTAATAGCGATCGGCAATTGACATTCAACATTTCAATTTCTGTTTCTATTGGACAATCAAGAAATGCACCCGAAGTCCCAAATCCTGCTGCCGCTACGAGCAACCCAATATCCAGATTTTGCGTTTCTTCCAAAATTATTTTGGTTCCTGTCTTCAGAGTCAAATCAACAGCGAGAACTTTTGTGGCAATTGCATAGCGATCGCCCAAATCAATCGCCATCTGTAGCAATACATTTTGACTACGCGCAACTAGAACCAGATTTAGCCCTGCCTCAGCAAGCCTTAGTGCCATTTCGCGCCCAATACCTGAAGAAGCACCCGTCACAATCGCCCAAGAGCCGTATCGCCTAGATAAGTTGCTAATACGGGATCGGCTACGAGAATTAATACTCAGCATTTTTAACTCCGTTTTTTGTATTCAAATTTTTGAATACAAAAAACAATGTATACTTAACCCATAAAATTCGTCAAGTAGTTTGCGATCGAAAAATGGCGCTCAAACATACCATCCTTGCTTTCCTCTCTCGGCAGTCCCTCAGTGGCTATGAAGTCGCCAAAGAATTTGCTGAAGGTTTTGGGAGTTGTTTTTGGAAAGCAAGCCAGCAGCAAATTTATGCCGAACTTGCCAAGCTAGAGAAGCAGGGTAGTGTTACCTATGAGGCAATTCCACAGGCAGGCAGGCTAGACAAAAAAATTTATTCCATTACCGATCAAGGGCTAAAAGAACTTACGGATTGGCTAGTTCAACCCACTGAGCCAACTGCAATGCGTGAAGATTTAGGTGTAATGGGTTTGGCGGCGCATTTAGTTCCCCATCAAGTGACTGTGCGCGAAATCGAAAGGCGGCGACAACTCCATGCAAACATGGCACTCCATGTCAGAAAGATGGATGAGCATTTTGCCAAAAATTTAGAATCCCTAGAGCTAAAGGATCTATATATGCATCTAATCATTCGGCGTGCAATCCGCTATCAAGAAGACTGGGTTAGCTGGTGTGATGAAGTGTTAGAGGCGATCGCGCAGGTTATAAAAAAATTGGAATAGTCGCCATGCAACCATTTTGCCTCAGCATCAATGGGCTTATTCTAAGTAAATCTCAAGCTTGTTTGGTATCTAGTGTCATTAAAGTGAATTGGAAAGTCGGCAAGATCTGGATGTTGTTCTTTTAGAAGCTTGTAAACAAGGGGAATATCAATCATGGCTAAGCAGCGAAAAATGTCGACAAATCAATCATGAGATTGTTGGAGTTGTGCAACATTATTCTTATCATTACAAGATAGGGCGATCGCATTACAAGCAAGCGATCGCCCTATCATCTTTAACTTTCTATCGCAAATTTATTTTGTCAGTGCATCTATAGACTTATCCTGAGATAGTCTTGCTAGATTTGTCTATGGCACGAGGTTTGACGAAAAAGCGATTTTCTTCAATCTTCACATCAAAGGCAATTAAACCTTTTTCCGAGGGACCTTTGAGAACTTTGCCATCAAAGCCAAATTCCGACGCATGACAAGGACAGACAAATTTCTGTGTGTCTTGTTTCCAGTCAACTACGCAATTGCGATGAGGACATAGAGGACTAACTGCAACCAGCTTTTTGTCGGCACTATTACGGATAATGAGAACCTTATCGGTCAAAACTTTACCATTTTTTTCTAAGATATTGGCGGGACCAACAACAGGTACAAATCCATCGGTTCTAGGTTTTGGTGACTGGGGTGCTGGTGGCTTAGGAGCGCTAGTGGGTTGCTGCCCAAAAGCAGCGATCGCTGTACCAAAAGTGGAAGCAATGCTTGCACCCAAAAAAAGTAAACGTCGTCGGGTTGTGGCAAAAGGGAGGGGCATAATATCACCTATTGGCTAAGTAATTAAAGTTAAGATAAAGTTGTGCAATTGACTATGTCAACGATCTCAAAAATTACAAGATTATCCTAGCTTGCTCTAAGGAAACATCGGGGAGATTCCGCAACATTTGATCCCATCTGGTGTGAGACTGTAAAGCTTCAATTACAATTTTCAGTGGCTCTGGCAGTATGTTCGATGAATCCATCTCTTCAGGGAACTGAATCTGGAAAGCTAACCTTTCTTGTGGTGGAGTGAATTGAGCATCAACTCCCGTTCTATTTCCCCTTGCATCCATGCGATACCAACCAAATTCAGGTAAATAAACCGCATTAAATCCATGCAGACTGTAGGGTGCACCAGTATCATCAATGCTTAAACGCTGATAGCAAAAACCTGCGGGAATTCCATTTGCGCGAAGTAAAGCTGCTAATAAATGGCTTTTTGCATAGCAATATCCTGTTTTGTAATGTAAGACATCGGAGGCTCGCCAAGTCACAGGATTCATTTGGTAGTCAACACTATGACAAATTTCATCACGTACCCACTCAAAACAAACCTTTGAGATCGCTTCATGTGATGTTATGCCTGAAGCAAGATCATAGGCAAGATCCAAAATTTGGGGATGTTTCCAGTCAATTACTGGGCTTGTGTTGAGATATTTGTGCATATTTAATGCGATCGCTGGTTCTTTTGAGCTTATCGTAATACTTTTTGCTGAGGTATTGGGTGTAGGTGATTAGTTATGATTATTTCTAGATATAGGGGGGGTAGAAAGAAATTAAGCAATATTTTACTTAGTTTCTTTCCAATAGGGCTTATACAAGTCTAACGAATTTACTAGGTTTTAATTGGCTGTGATGCGCGAGCAATCTGTACCAAATCTAGTCACTATGTCAATCCTGTTCTACATTATTAAACAAGAGGGAAAGCGGAACTATGATATTAGTAACAGTTGGGACTGAGCAGTATCCATTCAATGCATTATTGGATTGGGTTGGCTTGTTAATGAAAGAAGGAATGATTACAGAAGAAGTAATTATTCAATATGGTTCTTCAACACGTTTACCTGACGACGTTAAAATTAGTAGAGTCATTCCTGAAGTTCAGTTTAAAAAAACAGTTAAACAAGCAAGTGCAGTCATTGCCCACTGTGGAGAAGGAACAGCATTATTATTAGAAGACTTTGATAAGCCCTATATCTTAGTGCCCCGCACGGTCAAGTTTCATGAGCATGTTGACGATCATCAATTAGAAATGGCTGATGATTTAGAAAATCAAGGCATCCTAATTGCGCGATCGCCTGCCGATCTGGTTAAGTTTCTTAAGTTAATCACTGTAAATCGCTATTCTGCGAATTTTGGTGAAGATACTCCCTTATGCAATTATTTAAGCGATCGCTACCCTAGTTCTGATCAAACTAAAATCATGCTGGTTTGCTCATCAGGTGGTCATTTCAAAGGAATGCAAGGGTTACATCAATATTGGAAGCAGTTTAAGCATAGAAGTTGGATTACATTTAAAACAGGCACAACTGTATCTGAGTTAGAGGATGAGAAAGCATTTTGGGCATATAGTCCTACTAACCGTAACCTCCCTAACCTAGTGAGAAATCTACTGTTAGCAATTCGGGTGATTTTTAAGGAACGCCCACATATCGTCATTTCAACTGGTGCAGGTGTAGCTGTACCATTTCTCGTTGCTGCAAAGTATCTCAACAAGAGCCAAGTCATCTTTGTAGAATCCAAAACACGCATTCGAGATTTAAGTCTTTCAGCAAGGTTATTGCGCTCATTAAAGGCTCTGGATCTCCTAATAGTCCGCGCCGAAGAAATTGCCAAACTTTATCCTGAGACAGTTTATATCCCCACAGGTCATGATCAGCAATCACTAAGGGTTGGATTACATGATGTTCAAGTGACTAATTTCCAAGATACAGTCCTAATCAGTACTCCCAAACAACTGCTTAACCCTGAGGCTCGTAAGCTAAAGGAAGATTTTCGACAACTATGTCAAGAGGAAGAGAATTTCCGCAAGATTATTATAGACATGTCTAAAACTGAATTTATGGATAGCTCAGGTATAGGAGCTTTAGTCTCTTGTCTGAAAGTAATCCGTCAGACAGATATTCAGTCAGGTAAGTCTGAAACTACCGAACTTGTGCTTTGGAGTGTTAATCCACAGGTGCAATCCATTTTAGAAATGACAAATCTGGCTCATGTTTTCCCTGTTGAACCTGCTTCGCGGACTAATCGTGCTCCTAGTAAGAAAAGTGCGCGATCGCAAAAGCAAACGAGTCGCCTCGCGATGACGTTATATCGTCTCTATCAATCGCTGATTAAGATTCCCGTCCTATGTGTGATCGCCTATCTCATGTATTTTCTCTATCCTGCGATCGAATTAGATCCTAGAGTGCCAGTCCATCCGTCTGTACGCAGTTTTCCCAAGAGGCTTATCGATATTATTGGCTCTATCATTGGCTTAGCATTCACTGCGCTCCTGTTTATCCCATTAGCGATCGCCATCAAAATCGAAAGTGCAGGGCCAGTTCTATTTAAACAAAAACGGGCAGGGCTAATGAGCAAGCCTTTTGCAATCTGGAAGTTTCGCTCTATGGTCAAGAACGCCGAAATTCTCAAGCAGAAAGTTACCAATGAAATCGCAGATCTCACTGATGGCAATACTCAAAGTGCAGACAATGCTAAATTTTTCAAAAACAAGAAAGATCCTAGAATTACTAAAACAGGAAGAATTCTGCGTAAAACAAGCCTAGATGAATTTCCACAGTTTTGGAACATTTTTATCGGGGATATGAGCTTGATTGGAACAAGACCACCAACTTTTGCGGAAGTGGGACTATATGAGATAGAAAATGAATATACAGATTCCAAAATGACTGAATGGAGCCGCCTTGATGTTAGACCAGGGTTAAGTGGTGTATGGCAAGTAAGTGGCAGATCTACGGTTAGAAGTTTTGAAGAGGTGATGGAGTTTGACCTATACTACAAGCAAAACTGGAGTCTCAGATATGATCTCTGGCTAATCTGGAAAACAGTGATGGTTCTCTTTGAAAAAGATAATGGTGCTGTATAGAATTATCCATTAATTTTCAATCGAACCAAGCCCCCCCTTGTATCTAGGAAGAAAAGTAAAAGATAAAATCTTTACTACAATCCGAAAAAGCAAAAGCAGAGATAAACTCGAACAGCCCCTAGGGACACCAAGCCCTTATTGTAGATAGAGTCGTCTCTGCTTAAACAGTGGAAATAGATAAAGACTGGGCAGTATCAGAGGTCATCCGATGGGTATACCTGCATTCACAAGGATAGTTAAACTCCACTAATTGCTGTACTAGAAACTCTAGCAAGAAGCAAAGAAAACACGATGAACAATAGCAATGAAGTATGTGATGTTTTAGGAATAGATATCAGCAAAGCAAAATTTGATGTTGCCCTCATCCAAGGTAACGCCAAGATTAAAAACAAAGTATTTGCCAACAATCCTGAAGGATTTGCTGAATTGCAAGAATGGCTAAACCTTCAAAATGTCACAAACTTGCATAGTTGTATGGAAGCCACTAGCACTTATGGCAATGCTTTAGCTAGATTCTTAGTAGAAAGAGGATACAAAGCCTGCCTTCTCAATCAAAATCGTATGGATAGAAGACTTAAGATGTGCGATCGCTTTATGTAATTTGTATTGATCTTCATCAAATTGCCAAGTAGTTGCATAGTCCCTACAGTTAATTACCAAAGTTTCAGGAGTAGCAAAGGCATAAATGACGGCGTTAATATACTTGACTCACCCCCTCATCCCCCAACCCCTTCTCCCGCAGGAGAAGGGGAGTAAGATATTTTTCTTGTTCCCCCTCTCCTGCGGGAGAGGGGCTAGGCGATGCACTGAGCCAGTCGAAGTGGGTGAGGGCTAAGAGTTCTTTGGTGTGTCAATTATATGAATACCAAAATTACCCCCTGTTAAGTACAGAATGTCAAAAACTTAAAAACCGAAAGGAAAACTTTTTATATTTCTGTATATTATTTTACTAAATGCTTAAAATTTACTATCTTTTGCAAAACTTTACAGCTCGTTTTAGGATTGCGATATACCTAGGTATAATCATGGGAGTTCTTCGCCGTAAAATGAGGAACCAATTTTTGATGATGCAGCGACTTCGCTGCATCACCAAAAATTGGTTCCTCATTAAATCGCAGAGACCTAAAAGTTTTTCCTTAGACCAACAAGCCATATCCTATGAATCTGCGACTAAGGACATTGCTGGCTAGCAGCATTACTACTATATTTCTGGTAGTGGGGTTGTCAGTCGGGTTGTCCTATTTGATTTTGCAGAAGATTGCCTTGATCGAGTCCACGACAATGCACCGTCGGCTTGATCGAATGCTTAAGTCTCTCATCGATGATTTGGGAATATCATCTAATCCTAATCAGCCATTATCTCCAGATATACCTTAACAGGGAATAGACTTAACATTATCAAAAGACTGAAAGCGCAAAGTCAATAAAGAATCCAAAGCTGCTTTATGAGTAGTGCGGGAATTCTCAAGGCAAGAAGCAATAGCAAACTTGAAAGAATCAAAATCAGGGTAATAGACGGAGTAGAGACACTGTTTCTTCACAAATTTCCAAAGACGCTCAATCAAGTTTAAGTTTGGAGAGTAAGTAGTCAAATAAAGAAGCTCGATATTTAATGACTGAGCCAACTCAAAAACTAAAACACACTTTTGATAACGAGCATTATCCAAGACAAGAGTAATGGGTATAGTCAAACCCAAAGCCGCAAGTTTGTGGAGTAAGTCACAAACACTTTGAGCATTGATGTAAGAATCATTAGTCACAGTAATCAACTCATGAGTAACAGCATTAAGTGCACCGAGGACATTAAAACGCTGTCTTCCCGTCCCAGATTTAAGAAACAAGCGTTCAAAACACCACAAAAAGCCTAAATAGGCTCCAAGGACAAAGTGAGCAGCATCAACAAAGAAAACGGCTCTTTGTCCAGATTTAGCTTCCTCTAAGCGCGGTTCTAGTTTTTTTTAAGAAATTCCTCTTGTGCTGCTGGGTCAGCCTTTGCAGGTATTAGCCCCACTCGACGACAACTCATTCCCATCGATTTCAGGAAATGACGCACCTGTTCTCGACTACGGACAATCCCTGTCAACTCAGTAATTTTTGCTGCTGCATGAGCCAGCGTTTTAGGTGGATGTTCTCGAAAATATATCTCTAAACTTTCTTGATGCTTTTTTAGTTCACTCTGGGGGCGATTAAAGGTCAGTTCTTTCAGTTTGCTTATCCCACCTTCTTTATAATCTCGTAAATAGTTCAACAGTGTCGGTTCACTGATTCTTAGCAGTTTCGTAATTTCCTTGTGTGGGTATTTCTGGCTTTTTAGGTATAGTGCTTCCATTTTTCTCTGCACTCGTGGATGCGGGTGATGGAATCTTTCGTAATGTAGCGCATCTATTTCTTCTTTGGTAAATGTTATTCGGAGCATCTTGGAGAAAAGTTAACGTTTCTTCCATCTTTACTCTTATAAAAAATAAAGTCTACCCCCTGTCAAGGTATAGCAAGGAATCTCTAGAAAAGATTAACTCCAAGATCGATATTGCGATCGCCTTTGATCGCTCTGGCAAATCCCTTACAGCAAATTCTGATCAAACCCGCCACAAAAGAAGCTACCTAAAAGGCTCAAAGCAGATGCCACAATGATGGAACCAATTAAGAGCATCTTCATCAGTAATAGTCTGAATAGACGAAGTAATTGCCGCATCAAGAGCCTCGATTGTACGAGCTTTAGCTGAACGAATAATTTCCTTTAACTTTGACCAACATAACTCAATCGGTGATAAGTCTGGAGAATAAGGAGGGAGAAACTTGACCTTAGCCCCAACAGATTCAATTAAGATTTTCGCAATTTCTGCGTAATGTACTGGCAAATTGTCCATAGCAACAATTGCTCCAACCCATAATTGAGGCAATAATATTTTTTCAATAAAAACTAAGAAGCTTGCAGTGTTTAAACTCCCTACAAAAGTCATTGCTGCTATCAACCCAGTATCACTCATTGCGCCAATTAAAGTAATGTTCTTACCTTTGTTGCTTGGACGGTCGTCATATACTCTTGCTCCCCCTTCACATCTGCCATAGAACCTTGTCATCGCCAGATTTAGTCCTGTCTCATCAATGAATACAAGGTTTTTTACATCTATTGTATCGAGCCAACTCCGAAACTCATAGCGCAATTTTTGGACTCTCTCTGTGGCTTGTTCACTGGCTACTAAAGTTTTTTTTTACGCCCTAAATCCAATCGCTTGAGAGTACGGCTTAAACTCGATACACTCACCTTAATTTCTTTGGTTTCTTGGAGTTTTTCTTTTATCTCTCGCAGATATATATCATTTTGTTCTCTAACAATTGCTTTCACTAATTCTTCATTCTTGCCTTTAATTTTGGATCGTCGATCTCCTCCTTGCGGTTTTGCTGCGATTTCATCTGTTTCTCGATACCGACGCAAAAAATCTCGCACAAAAGACAGACTTACTTTAAATCGTTTTGCCAAATCTCTCTGCGTATTTTCTTTGTTTTGCCATGCACTTAATATCTTTTCCCGTAAATAAGCGCGAATATGCTGCCATATTTTATTTCTATTTCGTGATCCTTCTAGATTACTCTTCCTGTGGCGGGTTTGATCGGAATTTGCTGTAAGAGTGGCTTAGGAGATGGACTCAAAGAAATTAAGCCTCCTTCCTCATCTCTAGAAACCATCCTAGGCAATCTCCCCCCACAATGGACAAGCCTTCCCACTAGTGAGGCAATTAATTTCCCAAAAGGTATTCAAGCGGGATTTGTTCAAACACCTGAAGGCTTACTATTACTAACAGAGCGTCCACAGATTAGCGATCGCGAGCAACTACGACTACTGATTGGGCAATGGCTAACTCCTAGTCGGCTCAAAAGCTTTGGAGAGCGATCACTTTTAAGATTACGTCTTCTCTCCATCAAAGATCCAGAAGTTCCTGAAGAGTTGAAATCACCACAGTTAGGTAATTTACGCTCCATTAAAGACTACACTCCCAAACCAGATTTACAACCTAAACTAGATGGAACGGCTGGTAAGAATATATTTCCATCTGAAGAGACCAAATTTCAAGCTGGCTATATACTTTTACGGGATATAAAAGGCGAACCGATCGCAGTGCTTCAGTCAATTTCTCCTAAGCCCTTTGCCACACAGGGAGAAGAAGGCGTAAAGATTCTCCTACTATTTGTATGGTTAACGGTTCTGGTATTTGGCATAACTTCCAACTTACTTCTTGATCGCTGGGTTCTATCGCGAATTTCCCATTTGAGTAAACAACTTAAGGAAGTGAAAGCAGATTTTAGCCACTCTACAGAGGTATCGCTAGCAGGAAATGATGAACTAAGCGAACTTGCCTCTGATATTAACTTGATGTTACAAGAACAGGAACGCTATCAAGAAAGCTTGCGCCTAGCGAAAGCAGAAATAGAAGCAGCTAATCAGGAATTAGAGCGTTTAGCCTGTACCGATGGATTAACTAAGGTGATGAATCGTCGCTTCTTTCAAATGCATCTGGACAAAATTTGGCAAGCCGCATTGCAATCATCACAACCTCTATCGCTGCTCCTTTGCGATGTTGACTTTTTCAAACTGTATAACGATACCTATGGGCATCTCGCAGGTGATCTCTGTTTGCAGAAAGTCGCTAAAGCAATGGCTGATGTTGTAGAACGTGAACCTAATGCGATCATTGCCCGTTATGGTGGCGAAGAATTTGCCGCAGTCCTATTTAATATGCCCGTCAGTAAAGCCGTTGACATTGCCGAGCAAATACGGATATCTGTTTTCAACTTAAATCTTCCCCACGCCAGTTCTAAGGCAAGCGATCTCGTCACCTTGAGTATTGGTGTTTGTAGTTTGATTCCTCAAGAGCACTTGTCTGATCGAGATTTAATCGCACAGGCTGATGAATATCTCTATCAAGCAAAATCAGAAGGTAGAAACCGTGTTGCGACAAACCTTGCAAATATCAATAAACTGCCAGCATTAAGTTGATTGATATCCATCTCTCAAGCCACCGCCAATCATGTAGAAATAATGAATAAATATTTTATTAGCCTCACTTGTTTAATAATTCTGCTCATTACACTCTTCCAAAAAGTGGGGATAGTCAACTCGGCAACTAAGCCTGAGCGATCGCCAAATCTCACAATTGCCAACGTGATATCTCAAGCGAATCCAGTCGATCTGAAGCGATTACCTTTAGGTGATGGCAAAATATCTAATAGCCCAAAAGTTGGCTGGATCTGGGCATGTCGCATCGATCCCAATGCTGGTGGCGCTTTTCGAGATGGGAATTGGATTAAATCAGATGGTACTTACGATTTCACCGCGAAACCGATTGTGCAAGGGAAGGTTAATTGGGATTACCGCTTTAAAATGTCACGTCAAGGCAATAAGCGTATTTTTAGCACCAATGATTTGCCGAACCATCCGACAGGGATATATCCCATTGCTCCCAATAGCGAAGCCTTTCTCTATGATCGCAATCCCAATCGTATCGCCCCTCAGAATATGCAGGTAGAGTTGCCTGCGAATCCCCAACTAGCAAGCCAGCCAAGCTGTGCATCGGGGGCAGTTGGTATTTTGTTGACGGGTACAGTTTTGTTTAATGCCCTTGATGCACTAGGACGTGATGCAGTAGCCCATGAAACCCAAGATGTCTGTCAGGGACATCCACAGGAGGCAGGGGTTTATCACTATCACAGTGCTACTACCTGTTTACCTGATCAGACAACGAAGGATGGCCATTCAACATTGATGGGCTATAGTCTCGATGGCTTTGGCATTTTCGGTCGGCATGGAGAAAGTGGCAAGGTGTTAAAGAGTGCCGATTTAGATGTTTGTCATGGACATACTCATCAGATTAATTGGGATGGCAAGCAAATTTCTATGTATCACTACCATGCAACTTGGGATTTTCCCTATACGGTTGGTTGTATGCGTGGTTCCTATAAAATGAGCGATGTGATGACAATTAGTGGTCCCAGACCAAGAAGGAGAGAGGGTTTTCCTCCCCAAGATTTTGGGAATGCTCCTCCACGTCGTCCTAATTTGGCAATTGCCGCACAGAAGTTAGGAATTAGCGAACAAAAGCTGCGCGATGCTCTTGGTGCGCCCCCTCCTAATCTAGAAATTTCCGCAGAGCGTTTAGGAATCAGTGAGCAGACATTGCGTGATGCATTAGGAGTGCCCTAGTAATCTTTTTCATTGCTATATTGATAGGAAGCATAGTCAATCATGCTATACAACTATATAATAATGAAAGCAAAACACAAATATTCAAGGCTTTCTAGCGATATTATGACTCTATCTCCCTCTGCTCTCACACAGGTTGCTGATTACTTCAAAGTATTATCAGAACTGAGTCGCTTGCAAGTATTGTGTTCTCTTAAGTCAGGCTCAAAAAATGTTACTGAAATTATGGAAGAAACGGGGCTGGGGCAGGCAAATGTCTCCAAGCACCTGAAGATTTTAGCGCAGGCAGGAATTGTATCGCGGACTCCCCAAGGTGTGAGTGTGTATTACGAAATTGTGGAACCATTTATTTTTGATTTATGTGAACTGGTAGGAGATCGCCTATCGCTACGTTTGCAAGAACAGTCTCAACAACTAAAACAACTAGAATCATTACGCCGTAATAAAAATGTCAGTGCAGGACGTTTGTAGTGTCTAGTTGCATCAACCTTATAAAATTCCTCTAATCGCTTATCCATAAACTATCTCATCACTACAAAGGGTATAGCAGTTCTAAATAGGTTAAAAGAGGCTTCGACTCCGCTCAGCCATCTACATACGTTGGCTGAGCGGAGTCGAAGCCCTATTTTTTATTTGAATTATCTATATGTAGATTTCCCAAAATGAGGGTGCAAAACGATGTCTGTCACCGATAGCCATCCTTAGAGAATGTACCTAGCTCTTCAATTTTGTAACCTTCAGGATAAGATGGGCGCTTGCGATTAGTGCCTAGCAAAGGTTCGCGACGTTCAGGAAGGAATCCTACAAGTTTGCCGCGTAATTTCAAAGTACCTGTAACCATTTTGCGTAAAAAAGCAGGTGGACAAGGAAGAGAAAGTGCTGCCATTAAAGGATCGTCAAGTGCAGCGTAAATAAGAGGTCTTCCTAGTGACCATAGTAATCGTGGTAAATAAAAACTTAAAAATAAATTTACCGTAACTTTAGCGATGATTCGATTTGAAGTAGCTAGAACAAAATTGTTTTGCTCGTAATTGCGGTTAAACTGCTCAAATTGATCGAAATCTTCAGGGATATCACGAATATTCATCCGTAAGCCCACCTCTCGATAAAAGTAAAAACAAGCCAGTTGCTCATTGCGCGTTAGCGATCGCCATCCGTAGCGGTCTAACCAACGAATTGGTTCGTAAATGAAGGTGCTGAGGACATAGAGAAAGTCTTCGTTGCTAATTGGAAATCGTCCATGCATTTGGTTCATGCGCCGCAATGCCCTTTGACCGCGATCGCTATCATAGCCATGTTCAACAATTTCTGACATGATTAGTTCCGTATCGTCGTAACGCTTACGGGGTCGCTTAATAAATTCTCCTGTTTTCGCTAAGAGGCTAGAGATGGCAGGAATGGCATAGGTGCGAAATAGGGCAAATTCTAAAGCCCGCTCAATATCCCAAGGAAAAACATGATATGTGAGCAAAAAGATAATTTCTTGACAATCCTGCTGTGGATCTAGCTGGGCAATACGCTCTGTAATTGGCTTTCTCATCGCATTCTAAGTAAATAGTTGAAAAGCTTTAATTGGCAGTACTTTTCAACTATTTATTATAGTAGTTTTCGTTTTGTCTACAGCAAGATGAAAATTACTATCGCGTTTCCCAATCTCTGTTAATTAAAAAAGAAGTGCGGTACTTTGTACCGCACTTCTTTACTTTAGCCACATTCTTGATAGTTGTAGTTGTAGGACTGCAATTTGTAAATGTGATAGAACAATTGCCAGAAATACTTTTCGGTTAAACCACAGGTAGATGCGCCGCGTAATACCACATTGGAATACCAATCATTAGGAGCGAGTTCGCGGGCTAGCTTGTTGACAACACTATAGGTTCTGACATTGGTATAAACCTTTTGATCAACCGTGACTGTGATCAATTCATGCTGATAGCCGCCTTTTGAGACATCTTCACGAATATCTAAGCGATCGCTAAGGCGTAGAGGTAAGCAATATAGGACTCCTTCTACATAGGTATTAGGATCTTTGACAATATCTAAGCAACCACAACCACGGTGAGGTGAACGGTAATAAAATCCTAGCTTATAACCATTTAAACGGGCGACACCAACAACATATTGATGGGCAGACTCACCTAGCGATCGCTTTAAATCCACAGGACACATACAGGAGCCATACGCAAAGTAGTAAAACATCGGCTCAGATGAATGACCACATCCTTGATCGGAGCTTTCAGGATTGGGCAACTGCTGTGTTTTCAGGGATTTGAGTAGGTCTACCATGACAATATCTTTGGCAAAAACTATTTAGTATTCTGGGATACTTACAAAAAGTATAGAGCTTTGTGTATGCTCAACAGAGTCAACTATTACAAGAGTTTTTTGGCTAGAGACTCTATTCATAACTTAAATCTGGTTGGGATTTATTTAACAGAGTATGTCGCAGATAATTCCAAAAAAATATGCCTGAGTATACCAAACCAGATCCAAAGTCAGAAATTTTATCAAATGATTCATTCCCAGAGCCTCAGCCAAAATCCAAAACTCCATTGTGGGAGTTAGCATTAGTTTTCGGAAAGCTAGGTGCGATCGCCTTTGGGGGGCCTGCGGCTCATATTGCCCAGATTGAATTAGAAGTAGTGCAAAATCGGCGCTGGCTCAGTCGCGAAAAGTTATTGGATTTGTTAAGTATCAGCAATCTCATTCCTGGACCTAACTCAACGGAGTTAGCAATTCATGTCGGTTTGGAGCAAGCGGGATGGCAGGGCGTAATCGTGGCAGGAGCTTGTTTTATCTTGCCTGCGATGTTGTTGGTTTGGGGATTGGCGATCGTTTATGTGGAATATCAAACGCTTCCTGCGGTGGGTTGGTTGCTGTATGGAGTTAAGCCCGTAATCATTGCGATTATTTCCCAATCTCTCTGGAAACTAGGGAAATCAGCATTAAAAAATATTCCCACTTGGAGCGCAGGGCTTGTAGTTTTAGCACTGTACTTTCTCCAAATTAACGAAGTTGCCTTAATGCTAGGTGCAGGTGTGGTAGTAAGCCTTGTTCGCAATTTAGTATCCTTGAAAAATTCTAAATCCCTCTCAGTTTTGTTTTTTCCTTTTTCCTTTGTTCCCTTACCTCTAGGAGCGATCGCCACAAATATCACACCTACTATCACACCGAAGCCTTGGCACACCGTATTTCTCAGTTTTTTAAAAATTGGGTCTGTGCTTTATGGTAGTGGCTATGTTTTGCTTGCCTTTGTGCAACAGGAATTTGTCGATCGCACTCATTGGCTAACCTCACAGCAATTGTTAGATGCTGTAGCGATCGGGCAATTTACCCCCGGACCTGTGTTAACTACGGCTACCTTTATTGGCTATCTCTTAGCAGGAAATTTGGGGGCGATCGCAGCTACGGTTGGCATTTTTTTACCAGCGTTTATCCTAGTACTGGCGATCAATCCTTTTGTGTCTAATTTACGCAAATCTCCTTGGACAGCAGGTTTTCTCGATGGGGTAAATGCTGCTTCCATTGGATTAATGGCAGCCGTAGCATGGGAATTAGGAAAGAGTACTTTCATTGATATCTGGACAGTTGCAGTGGCGATCGCTAGTCTCACAATCTTGCTCAAATTTCCCAAGGTCAATTCCGCTTGGTTAATAATCGCTGGAGGTGCGATCGGTTGGTTGCTTAAGTTATTTGTCTAAGGTCACTATAGCGGTTCCTTTTCGTTTTGCCAGATGGCACGCACAATTTTAATCTCGTCATAGGTGTATTCCTCTCGGAGATGATCGAAGAGATTACGAAGGGAATCACCACCGATCGCTTCGAGAGCTTCATAAATGACATTTTGGCGTTCTGGCGTTACAAGGCGATCGCAATTAATCGCATAGCCCGCCTCAATTAGTTGTACGAGATGTGTCCAGACTGTTGCAGGTTTGAGTCCGCGATCGCGAGCAATTTCATCAATATCTAGACCATTCTCATACATCGCCAAGGTTTCACGCTGGGTACTTGCTTTAGATAGCTTGGATTTAGGCGTGACCGATTCTTGCTTAACCCTAGAAGTTGTTGATTCTTCAGGTTCCGCAGGTGGATATTTGAGATGATGTTCGAGAATGATGGCGATAAAATCATCGGCATACTGCTCTAATTTCTTTGCGCCAACGCCCGATAATTTCGCAAATTCTTTGCGACTTGTGGGTTGCTGTTCAGCCATTTGATTGAGAGTAGCATTGCTAAAAATCACGTAGGGCGGAACTTCCTGCTCATCGGCGAGATTTTTGCGTAGTAGGCGAAGTCTCTCAAAGAGAATTTCCACATCAACAGGTCTTTCGCTCGTTTCGCGCTCTGTAACAGTTACAGGTTCCGTATCCCGTTCAATCGGCAATAGCACATTACGCTGACCACGCATCACTTCCCAACTGCGATCATTGAGTTTGAGAATTGCATAACCATCAGTAGTTTGGGTTAAATAACCTTGATGAATTAGCGATCGCGAAAGTTGTCGCCATTCATCGAGACTCCGATCTTTACCGATGCCATGAGTAGAAAGACTTTCATGCCCATGCTGCAAAATCTTTTTATTCATTGAACCTCGCAAAATATCAATTACATGACCTGCTCCAAATCGTTCCTTGACCCTTGCCACGCAGGATAAGAATTTCTGAGCCTCCACTGTCCAATCTTCCATTGGCTTCGGCGTGAGGCAGTTATCGCAATTGGCGCAATCGCCATGAAAATGTTCGCCAAAATAGCGTAAGAGAATGGTGCGACGACAGGCGACACCTTCGGCATAGTCAACGACTTGGCGCAATTGCTGTTGAGCAATTCTTTGTTCCGCTTCCAATGGCTCATTGGTATGTGGATCGACCTTTTGGGCAATGAGATATTTGATCGTTTCTAAATCCCCATAGCCTAAAAATAATGTACAGTGGGAATCCTCGCCATCCCGCCCAGCCCGACCTGATTCTTGATAATAGCCTTCAATATTTTTGGGCAAGTCATAATGAATTACAAACCGCACATCGGGCTTATTAATTCCCATTCCGAAAGCGATCGTGGCTACCATCACTTGCACATCATCCCGAATCCATCGAGTCTGATTTTCTTCCCGTTCCTTAGCACTCAAACCCGCATGATAGGGGATCGCCACAATCCCATCCTCTCGCAAACGTTCTGCGATTTCATTGACACGCTTACGACTGAGGCAATAGACAATTCCTGAACCTTGCATTCTCTTGATTTGCCTTAACAAATCCACATAGGATTGTTCAGTTCCTTGTTTGGGAACAACTTCATAATAGAGATTATTGCGATTGAAGCTAGCAACATGAACGTAGGGCTGTTGCAACTGCAATTGTTGAATGATATCTTCTCTAACTCGTTCTGTTGCCGTAGCCGTCAAGCCAATGACGGGGACATCGGGATAGAACTGTCGCAGACGGCTCAATTGACGATATTCAGGACGAAAATCATGCCCCCATTCTGAGACGCAATGGGCTTCATCGATCGCAAATCCTGCAATGCCAATTTTGTTTTTAACGATATTCAGAAATTCGATAAACTGCTCGGCAAATAAGCGTTCAGGTGCAACATAAATGAGTTTAATCGCTCCATTTAAAATTGCTTGCGATCGCAGATGAGTTTCTCGACCTGACAAAGTACTGTTTAAAAAAGTTGCGCCAATGCCATTCTCTTTAAGCGCTGTAACTTGATCCTGCATCAAGGCGATCAAAGGCGATACAACGATAGTTACACCAGTTTTTAATAAGGCTGGTAACTGAAAGCAAATGGATTTTCCGCCCCCTGTGGGCATAATCGCCAAGGTGTCACGCCCCGCAAGATGGGCTTCGATAATCTCACGCTGACCAGCACGAAAGGAGTCATAACCAAAGTATTGTTTCAGTGCTTGCTGTAAAGGATTGCTTGTCATAGATTAGGATTCGGGATCAGGATTCGGTCGGAGATTTCGCGAAAGTCTGTAATAACCATCTTGCGATCGCGCCATCATCTTCATCCGCTTGACTACGTTTTAAGGCTTCTTCGACGATACTAATTTCTAATCCTTCGAGAACTCTTGATGCACTAATTCTGCCACTATGACCTTCAGCGATCGCAAAGGCAAATACTTCTGAGGTATTGGCGTTCACTGCCCAATACTCTTGAATGCCTAAACGCTCATAGAGCAATCGTTTGTAACTTAAATCATCTTGAATAGTAGTTGCTGAAATTTCTACAACTAGGGTCGGTAAATCGAACTCATTTAGATCAACAGGAGCATTATTTCTGGGTGGAATCTTCAATCCAGTTCCCAAGAAAAAAGCTATATCTGGCTGAAATTCTGCGTTGTTCTTTTTCCTGAAACTACAGTTGGTATACTCATAGATAACAATATTCGCGAGAGTAGCAAATAGGCGAATGACGTTAGAAACAATTGAATTCTCATGGGCATGAATTGGTCCAATGGGTGACATTTCAATCCTCATTAGATGCTGGTCATAGTAAAATTTAGCCTTGTCTAAGCTTGGTTCTTCAGCAAGAGCTAGAAATTCTTCCCAAGAGGCTCTTACCCAAACATCAGAAACAATTTCTGGCTTGACTTCTACAATCTCTTTTGGATCGTTTACCTTTGCGCTAACCGTAATAGTCATAATGAATCCAGTTAGTTTTGTTGCTTGATGATTTTAACATAGCAATTTAGTGCAGAGAAATTTTGGAAAGCGTAGCTAAGCCACGCTTTCCAAAATTTCTATTTTTTTACGCAATGCACTAATAGAATGTCTATCCTATCGTAAGAGTGCTTTAGGAACGTTTAGTGCTGACTGAAGCCCGATCGCATTCTGCCAATTGGTATCGCGCCCGCGTACATCCTTGCCCCACCGAATCCCCTCTAAGTTTGCGCCCTCTAGGTTAACTCGACTTAAATTTGCCTCGCGCAAATCGGCTCCACTGAGATCGGCTTCGCGCAAATCGGCTCCACTCAGGTCTGCACCGCTAAGATCGGTTTCTTGTAATAGCGATCGCCTTAAGTTAGCGCAGTAAAATTTTGCTCCCCAAAAAACTGCTTTATTCAAGTTCGTTTCGAGCAAGTTTGTTTGCCAGAAGATTGCATGACTAGCATTGATATTTTGCAAGTTCGCTCCTTGAAGATTGACACTATTGAAATTTGCAGCGATCGCTGTGGCATTTTGTAGGTTCACATAGCTCATGTCGGCAAAGTTAAAAATGGAACTGTAAAGGTTCGCTTCACTAAGGTTGGCATGGCTGAGAGAACCTGTGGCGATCGCTCCATTTAAAACTGCTCGCGTTAAGTTTGCATATTGCAAGTTCGCCTCTATCAAGTTTGCATGATAGAGATCTGCGTCTGCGAGATTGGCTTTGCTTAGGTTGGCATAGCGTAAATTTGCAATGTTTAATTGGGCTTCTTGGAAGTCGATCTCGATATCTGGATGCTGATCGCGCCACCGATTCCAAACATCGACTCCTTCTTCGAGTAGTCGTAGTTGTTGGATGTCAGCCATTTTTGCCTCCTATTTACCGAAACTCGTCAGCGAAACTTAGCAAAATGCAATAGTTTTGCCGATCTTGAGATTTGCTATTAATATTTTAGATGTTTGTCGCTGTTTTGATTTCGGGCAAATGTCCTAAATATATGACTCAGCCTCTAGATTTTTCTAATCAGGATTTACGCGATCGCTCTATAACTTTGATTTGAGATACGAAACTATAAACTGACAATACACATCGTAAAATCCGTTTTCATCTTTTGTATTCAATTTGTCTAATTCCTTCTGCACGGTGATTTTAGCCCAAGTTTTATTTGAGAATTTCTCATTAAGTTTGCGAATTACGACATCAAGAGCATCTTTACGATTTTTCTTCAAAAAACCAAGGTTTAAATTTAAAGTCTCATTCAAATCGTTATTAACAGATAAATCATCAGAGTAAATTTTACCGTCAGGACGATATTTGATTAATTTTTCACAATTTTTATCACCTTCAATGGGATTGATCGTAATTTCACTATCTCCTTTTCTAGTGTCGCAATGTTGGTTTTGAGGACGTGCTCCTTGATTCCCCATACAAGCGCCAAGCAAATTTTTATAGTCGAGTTGTCGAGATATGTATTTGGTTTGGGGTTGCCAATGTTCTATCTTCATCTCATCTAATTTGATGCGGCTCATACAGTAGCAACAAATATATCCTTGCTCTTTTAGCAATGATTTTCGTAGATCATCTTTTTCTGGATAGTTATCATAGTTAGCATTAGCTTGTGATCGATGTTCTACAAGAGATCTTGGCTCTGATTGTTTAATAATCTTTTTCATTTCACCTTAGATAGAAAACTAATCAGAGTATTTGCCTTAACAATTTCTGAGTCATTATGACCAAGCAAATCTGACAATTCACGAAGTAATATTTTGGCTTCTTCGATTTGACCATCATCGATCTTATATAGACATTCGGTTAGTTTGTTTTGAATTTCTACTGGTCTTTCAGTAACTCCCATTAGCTCAGATAAAATCGAGTTACTATCACGCCCAAACGTATAGGCATCAGCAGGATACACTTGAAAATCTTCAACAACAAATACGTTCTCTTTTTTGACGTTGCTAAGAACTTGAGGGGAGTGTGTTGTCACAATAAACTGGCAGTTTGGGAAAGTACTGGTAAGACGTGGAATAATATCACGCTGCCATTGAGGATGCAAATGTAGTTCTATTTCATCAATTAAAATAATTCCTTCGCCCTCTAATGCATTTTTTGTAGGATCTGGATTAGCGATCGCCAATCTTCTCGCTATATCCGCAACCATTACCAACAAGTTTTTCTCACCACTAGAAAGTTGCTTAATATTTAATTCATCACCATCCTTCATCATTGTCATACGTATAGGCATGGAGCGCTTTACTCGTAAGTTAGATAGTTTTGGTAAGAAAAGAGGAATAGCACTTCTGATGGTTTTTAGCTTGTGATCTACATAATTGGGATTGTCACTTAGTCTGACTTCATTTTCTAAGTCTTCTTGATTTCTATACCAAACAAAGAAATCAGTGAAATCAACTTTTTTTGTGATCGCATAATCATAAGCTAATGCTGGAATATTAAGATTTTTTTGATCACTATCTAAAACAATTTCATTTACTGCTCTATCAGTTGAATAATGAACTAATATTGGGAATCCATCGTAAATATTCTCATCACTAAGCTTATTAGTTAAAATCTGATAAAAATCATTCACAACTTCTGAAAAAACTGAATCTAATCCATAGTAGCTTTCATTATGAAATATAACTTTTTCCCCTTCTTTAATAGATTCCGATGTATTTATTCTTGTGAAAAGATTCATCTCACGAGATGATTTTCTCGTCAATATAAGTGGAAAGCTTAGTCTTTTTAAATCCAATAAAACATCTATTTGATTTTGAGTTTCATCATAACCAATTGTAATATCACTCTCTGAAATGCTTGGAGGTTCAGAATCATGAAAATCGCGAAACATCCTAACTGAGGTAACTAGTAAAGATAAGAACAAAGCACAACAGTCAATGATGCTTGATTTACCTGAGCCATTCACACCAATAAAAACAGCAAGATTTGATGGAAAATCTATGGTGACATCTTTAAAGCCCCTAAAGTTTTGCATCCGCAACTTTTCTATATGCATAGCTGCTTTACACCAATAAACTTGATTTTCTATTTATTGTAGCGACATCCGAGAAAAATTAGACTAACCCCCCTTCTTTATATTTTAGAAGGAGATCAACCTATAACTGTAGTTTGAGATAAAAAAGTCTAGACTGGCAATACACATCGTAAAATCCATTCTCATTTTTTATTCAACATTGGCAACATGTCGGCAAAAGATCCGTCACAAAAAAAGGGAATGCTCCCGATTTTGCTCGATGCCTTCACAGGCTTAATTAGCAAAGCAGCTAGCCTCATCGAACCCGTCAAGAAAATTGCCGATGCAATTCTTAGTATTTGGCAAGCCTGACCTAATCTCACCCTTGAGAAAACCATGCAAAACCATAATCTTCAACAGACAATCAAACGAAGTAAATTGAGATTATGGTTAGGGCGCTACTTCTACATTCTCAAACGTCGCCTTGAGTGGATTTTTAGCGATCGCAAATTTGCCACTGAACTTAAACGCGATCGCCTACCCGTTCAAATCTTTACCCATCAGTCGATCCTACTGCGCCAACTCAAAGACGTAGAAATGTGGCTGCAATATAACAAAATCGAAAACCTACGACTAGCGATCGCGCAGATTGATGGATTAGTGATTCAGCCCAACCAAGTCTTTTCCTTTTGGTATTTAGTCGGCAATCCCACCAAACAGAAGGGATTTAAACTAGGCATGGTTTTAGACAATGGTAAAGTCAGCACTGGCTATGGCGGCGGCTTATGTCAACTCGCCAACCTCATCTATTGGATGACAATACATTCACCGCTATCGGTCAGAGAACGCTGGCGACATGGCTATGACGTTTTCCCAGATGTCAATCGCACATTACCCTTTGGCAGTGGCGCAACTGTCTCCTACAACTACATCGACCTGCAAATTGAGAACAAAACACCACATCAGTATCAGCTTTGTCTATGGCTAACCGATGAGCATCTATGCGGAGCGATCCATTCTGATATGGAAAGTCATTATAGATATGAAATCGTGGAAAAGAATCACCTTATTAGTGGCCCCGTCGCAGGAAAATATATGCGTCAAAATCAGCTTTTTCGTAAAATTTGCGATCGCCATACAAACCAACTTCTCGATGAAGAATTGATCGCCGAAAATCATGCTCTGATGATGTATGCTCCACTCTTAAGCGCAGGTAAATAAAAATTAACCTTTAGGTTATTCTAGAATCCAGAAAAGTACATAACAGGTATAGATGCATGGCAAAAGTAAGTAGTGCTGAACAATTATTAACCCAATATAATCAAGGAGAGCGTAACTTTGAAGGCTCCGAATTAGATGGTGCTAACTTAAGCGGCTTGGTATTAAAAGAGATTAATCTAAGTCGGGCAAGCCTCAGAAAAGCAGATCTGACAGGGACTGATCTTAGCTCTGCGCTTTTGTTTCAAGCAGATCTATCAACTGCCATTCTCAATCGAGTTGAATTAAGTCGCGCCAATCTCACAGGTGCAAACCTAAGTCGCTCGTTAATGACAGGTGCAACCCTAATCAAATCAATATTACTTAAGGCTTCCTTAAACGGAGCAATTTTATTGAATGCCAACTTAAGCCAATCAAGACTCCGAGAAGCAGACTTCAGTGAAGCAAATCTCAGTAGTGCTGACCTATCTGAAGCCGTATTTACTGAAGCTAAGTTTACAGGTGCAAAATATAGCCTTAGTACCAAACTACCAACAAATTTTGATCCTGTTACAGAAGGGATGCGAATTGATTAGGATTCAGAAACTTGTTGACGCGATCGCGCTAGCATCCCATGCTTCGGTGCAAAAATCATCGCCGCCAAAAATAACAATGTTTGTAAAACCACAATACAGCCCCCCGTCGAGCCATCAATGTGATAACTGATGTAAGTCCCCATCACACTGGCAAACATCCCCGAAGCCATCGCAATTAACATCATATGGTCAAAGCGATCGCTCAATAAATAGGCAGTTGCTCCGGGGGTAATCAACATCGCCACAACGAGGATAATTCCTACCGTTTGCAACCCTGCTACTGCCGTGAGCGACAACAACGACAGCAACACGTAATAGAGAAATGTGGTATTCATACCAATTGAACGGGCATGGGTCGCATCAAAGCAAAAGAGAATCAAATCCTTTCGCAAAATCGCGAGCGTTACCAATGTAATCACGCTGATAATCACGGTTTGGATGATATCACTATCGGCAATTCCCAACACATTCCCAAACAGAATATGTCCTAAATCGACGGTACTCTTGATCTTCGATACCAGCACAATTCCCAAAGCAAATAGCCCCGTAAAGACCAAGCCAATTACTGTATCTTCTTTAATTCTTGTATTCGCTTTGATAAAGCCGATCGCAATCACGGAACCTACACCAAACACAAAAGCCCCGATCGCAAAGGGAATATTAATCACATAGGCAAGTACCACCCCCGGAAGTACCGCATGGGATACTGCATCGCCCATCAACGCCCATCCTTTCAAAATCATGAAGCAAGATAAAGCTGAGCAAACAATCCCCACAAGGGCACTCACCCAAATCGCCTTCACCATAAACCCGTATTGCAACGGTGCTGTAAACCAATGAATAATGTCCATTCTTTAATTCCTAAATTCTTTTTTGAGGAAATGTACTCTTCCCTAACCCTCCCCTTGTAAATGGGAGGGAATAATATTTTTGTCTTCCCCCTTCCCAAGGGGGAATTAAAGGTGGTTAATACACTAGGCAAACTTAAACGAGCCGCCAAAAGTCCGTGAAATATTTTCTTCGGTAAATACCTCTGAAGTCTGACCATAGGCAAGAATCGTGCGATTGATTAACACCACCTGATCGCAAAAAGTATTAATCGATTCCAGATCGTGAGTAGAAACTAGTACCGTATAACCTGCATCACGCAATTCCATTAGCAGATTAATCATCATCTTCTCAGTCTTCACATCCACACCTGCAAATGGCTCATCGAGAAGCAACACCTTCCCCTGTTGCGCCAAAGCCCTTGCGAAAAAGGCACGTTTCTTTTGACCACCCGATAATTCACCAATTTGGCGATCGCGCATTTCCCACATTTCCACACGCTCTAAGCTCTCACGTACCACTTGGCGATCGAGCGCTTTTGGCATCCGTAGGAAATTCATATAGCCATAACGTCCCATCATCACCACATCATGAACACTCACAGGGAAGTTCCAATCTACTTCTTCTGTTTGTGGCACATAGGCAACTAAGCTCTTTTTTTGAACAATCCGAATTGGTAAGCCATTAATTAAGACTCGACCGCTCATCGGCTTGACAAAACCCATCACTGACTTAAAGAGAGTTGACTTACCTGCACCATTCATTCCTACCAGACCGCAGATCGTGCCTGCTTTCAGTTGTAAGTTAGCGCTATGCAGAGCAACCTTTCCATGATAGGCAACCGTCACATTCTCAATATCAATGCTAATCGTATCCATAGTTTTATCCTTTTAAAATCTCTAAGTGTTGGAAAGATATTTTGAGAACGCTTCGCGTTCTCAAAATATCTTTATGTGGGACTCAATCCCTTAATTAATGTATTGACGTTGTATTCCAATAACTTCAGATAGGTTGGTGTCACGCCATCGGGAGGAGATAGCGAATCCACATAAAACACTCCTCCATACTTCGCTCCTGTCTCTTTCACCACCTGCATCTGCGCCGCATTACTCACCGTACTCTCACAAAACACCGTCGGAATCTGCTTAGCTCTAACGGCATCAATTACTTTTTGGACTTGCTTCGGTGTGGCTTGCTGCTCCGCATTCACTGGCCAGATATATATTTCCTTCAAGCCATAATCACGCGCTAGATAGGAAAAAGCGCCTTCACAACTGACGATATAGCGTTTATCAGGAGGAATTACCGCGATCGCCTGTTTGAGTTTGGCATCAATATCTTTAATCTTTTGGCTATAGGCTTTAGCATTTGCCTCATAGGTCGCAGCATTTACAGGATCGAGCTTGACTAATGCTTTCCGAATATTATCCACATAGATCAAGGCATTCTGTGGCGACATCCAAGCGTGAGGATTGGGCTTACCTTGATAAGCATCTTCGGCAATATTTACTGGTTGCACACCCTCCGATAAGGTTAATCGCTCTACCTTCGGAATACTGTTATAAAAACGATCTGCCCAACGCTCTAGATTTAGACCATTATCTAAAATCAGATCCACGCCTTGCCCACGCTGTAAATCACTTGGTGTCGGCTCATATCCATGAATTTCTGCCCCCACCTTAGTGATTGACTCGACGATTGCTTTATCCCCCGCCACGTTTTGCGCCATATCCGCCAGCACTGTAAACGTTGTCAAAATCACCTTCTTACCTTGAGGATTTTGGCGAATGGCATTGTTGTTGGTAACTTCACGCTGACTTGCCGAGTTCGTGCATCCACTCAGCCCAATCATCAATACGCAGCTAGGTATCACAACTGCATACTTCACTAAATATTTAGTTAGTGCCTTTAAGCTTGATTTGCTAATGATTTGGGACTTCATGATTACTTTCATAATCGTTTCACTTTTTGAAATATAGCATAGAAAGACAAGAAAATGAAACGATTATGAAAAGCTATCCTAATTTTACAGCAAATTCTGATCAAACCCGCCACAAAAGAAGCTACCTAAAAGGCTCAAAGCAGATGCCACAATGATGGAACCAATTAAGAGCATCTTCATCAGTAATAGTCTGAATAGACGAAGTAATTGCCGCATCAAGAGCCTCGATTGTACGAGCTTTAGCTGAACGAATAATTTCCTTTAACTTTGACCAACACAACTCAATCGGTGATAAGTCAGGAGAATAAGGAGGGAGAAACTTGACCTTAGCCCCAACAGATTCAATTAAGATTTTCGCAATTTCTGCGTAATGTACTGGCAAATTGTCCATAGCAACAATTGCTCCAACCCATAATTGAGGCAATAATATTTTTTCAATAAAAACTAAAAAGCTTGCAGTATTTAAACTGCCCACAAAAGTCATTGCTGCTATCAACCCAGTATCACTCATTGCGCCGATTAAAGTAATGTTCTTGCCTTTGTTGCTTGGACGGTCGTCATATACTCTTGCTCCCCCTTCACATCTGCCATAGAACCTTGTCATCGCCAGATTTAGTCCTGTCTCATCAATGAATACAAGGTTTTTTACATCTATTGTATCGAGCCAACTCCGAAACTCATAGCGCAATTTTTGGACTCTCTCTGTGGCTTGTTCACTGGCTACTAAAGTTTTTTTTTACGTCCTAAATCCAATCGCTTGAGAGTACGGCTTAAACTCGATACACTCACCTTAATTTCTTTGCTTTCTTGGAGTTTTTCTTTTATCTCTCGCAGATATATATCATTTTGTTCTCTAACAATTGCTTTCACTAATTCTTCATTCTTGCCTTTAATTTTGGATCGTCGATCTCCTCCTTGCGGTTTTGCGGCGATTTCACCTGTTTCTCGATACCGACGCAATAAATCTCGCACAAAAGATAAACTTACTTTAAATCGTTTTGCCAAATCTCTCTGCGTATTTTCTTTGTTTTGCCATGCACTTAATATCTTTTCCCGTAAATAAGCGCGAATATGCTGCCATATTTTATTTCTATTTCGTGATGCTTCTAGATTACTCTTCCTGTGGCGGGTTTGATCGGAATTTGCTGTAAGAAATGTGTCTATGACAACTAAACGTAGGATGGGTTAGCGATCGCGTAACCCATCATTTTTAACCACTTTATGCATCATATTTTGCCTACAAATAATTAGCCTTCCCGCTTAACTTGATGCGTCACGTTGCACTAACGCATCCTACGAATAAGAAACCCAGAGAAATTTTTGCAAGCTCGGCTTCGCCGAGCTTGCAAAAATTTCTCTGGGTTTCAAGTCAGCGCAAAGCGCTGTATAGGTTCAATCTTTTGTAAACCATAGGATATTGACCAGAAAAAATGATTTTCACGATGTGCCACTTCAGATACACTAAATAGTTGAAAGCAACGAAAAGTGTTATGACGACTGTTTCTGAGAATAGACCCAGCACCCAAAATGGTAAAGTTGAGCCAATCATCGATGGCAGTGAAAATCTCGGTGTAATCGTCAGACGCAAAACCCGACCCGTGCAAGTAGGCAACATCACCATCGGTGGTGGTGCGCCCGTAGTTGTGCAGTCGATGATTAACGAAGATACTCTCGATATCGATGGCTCCGTCGCTGCAATTCGCCGCCTGCATGAAATTGGTTGTGAAATTGTGCGCGTCACCGTCCCCAGCATGGCTCATGCCGCCGCCCTCTCAGAAATCCGCCAAAAGCTCCAGCGTACTTACCTTGACGTGCCTCTAGTCGCCGATGTCCACCACAACGGCATGAAAATTGCCCTCGAAGTCGCTAAGCATATTCACAAAGTTCGCATCAATCCCGGTCTCTATGTATTCGAGAAGCCCAAAGCCGATCGCACTGAATACACCCAATCAGAATTTGACGAAATCGCCGAAAAAGTCCGTGATACCCTCAAGCCCTTAGTTCTATCCCTCAAAGAACAGGGCAAAGCGATGCGGATCGGCGTAAATCACGGTTCCCTCGCCGAACGGATGCTCTTTACCTACGGTGACACTCCTCAGGGCATGGTCGAATCGGCGATCGAGTTTATCCGCATCTGTGAAGACCTCGACTTTAGAAATATTGTCATCTCCATGAAGGCTTCCCGCGTCCCTGTGATGATCGCCGCCTATCAATTGATGGTCAAGCGCATGGATCAATTGGGGATGGATTACCCCTTACACCTCGGTGTAACCGAAGCAGGTGATGGTGAATATGGACGGATCAAGTCCACCGCAGGCATAGCCACATTACTTGCCCAAGGCATCGGTGACACCATCCGCGTATCCCTCACCGAAGCTCCCGAAAAGGAAATCCCCGTTTGCTACAGCATTCTCCAATCCCTCGGACTCCGCAAAACAATGGTGGAGTATGTCGCCTGTCCATCCTGTGGACGCACCCTATTTAACCTCGAAGAAGTCCTCCACAAAGTCCGCGAAGCAACTAAGCACCTCGTCGGTCTCGACATTGCCGTCATGGGTTGTATCGTCAATGGACCTGGGGAAATGGCAGATGCAGACTACGGCTATGTCGGCAAAACCCCTGGCACAATCTCACTCTATCGCGGCAAAGAAGAAATTAAGCGCGTTCCTGAAGCCGAAGGGGTAGAACAATTAATTGCCCTCATCAAATCCGACGATCGCTGGGTCGATCCTTAATAAAAAGCCTCGCAATGCGAGGCTTTTTTATTTTAAGACTGCTTTCAAAGCTTGTTTTAATCCTGCAATTACGTGATCGTATGAATAATTAGCGATAATTTTTTTGCTTTCCTCGCCCCAGCGTTTGAGGCGATTGCGATCGCTCATTGCCTCCCGTAAGCAATCCGTCAACGCATCCACATTCCCCGCCTCAAAAATCAAACCATTCTCAAAGGGCTTAACCAAATCCGCCGCACAGCCCACATGGTTACTCACAATTACAGGCTTACCCATACACATCGCTTCATTAATCGCGAGTCCCCATGTCTCACTAGCACCATAACTAGGTAAAACAAAAATATCCCCCATAGCGTAAGTAAGCGGCATCAGTGATTGATTTTGAAAAGGTGCAAGATAAATATGCTGATTTTGCACAGCAAAATCCTGTATTGCTGACTCTAAAACACCAGATCCAACTAATAGAAATGAGACTGAAGGTAACTGAGCGTGGATAAAAGCTTGAATTAAATCTAAAGGACACTTTTTTTCTTCAAATTTCCCTGCAAAAAGAATGACTTGACTATCTAGCGGAATACCTAATTCCTGTTTCCAAAGTTTAACTTTTTCCTGCAAATTAATATTTGCATCTGAGAAGCGCTGGTTATCAATCGCATGAGGTGTAAAAAATAGCTGATGCTCTGGAACATGGTGGTATCGAAAATAATCGTAATTAGCTTTACCAACATATAGACAAGCTGCAAAGTTTTGAAAGATCTTAGCAATAATCAATCTCTTAATTTTACTTTTTAGATCTTGCTTAGCCAAAATTCGGTGGGAATCACCCCGAAATATAATCGGTATATTATGATTTCTTAGCTCCCAAAGAAATTTATAAATACTTGCATAGTTATAGGAAACAGTGAGTAATATTGCATCTGGATTAAACCCTAATACTTGATTCGTGAGAGTCGGATTTTGCAATCCAAATAGATGATGAGTTCCTTTATCTTTACTAGTATTAGATACAAACTCAAACTCATAGCCATCTAGCAAGGAAATATCCCATTTTAAGGATTGCTGAAAACCTCGATCAATCTGATTAGTAATTCCAAAATCCCATAGATAAAATACTTTGATTTTGAGATCAGATTCCTGAATAATACGTTGAAACAGTGGCGCGTAGTATTGGATCGGATGTGATGCAACTATTGCTAAATTAATCACGAAACTTCTATATCTTCTAATTTTTTTACTTTCATCAATAAGAATATGAATACTAATAATGTTACTGATGATTGAAATAATGCTGCTACATACACACCCGCCGTATATTCTGTCTGGAAAGCATAGCTCATCACTAAAATTGCAAATAAATAGCGATCGCTAAATGCTGGTGCATTAATACTCATGAGTGACACATATCCATAACCAGCCCCGCAAAGGAAAGCCAATAAACCACATCCCCATAGACCATAGTTAGCATAAGCTTCCGCTAATAATCCCCAACCAATCGTTGTCGTTTGTGTATCCTTACGAGTCTGTCTACCATAATAAATATTTAAAATAGATGTGCCTTCATGACTAGTGATTTTATCAGGATTAAAAATTCGAGGAAGAAGCAATTGGGGAATAATTGCATAGGTGTAACCATCAAGTAGTGGCATTCCCTTTTCTGTTAAAGATTGCGTTAATAAAAGCTGTTGAAAAACGCTAGCTCTTTCAATAATTGATTGTTCAGATTCTCCACTTTCTACTTCCTTAGATGATAAGGACTTAATACCAAAATCAATCCATTCAATACATCTAGATGGATATTGCCAAGGTTCAACTGGTTGTTGCCAGTATAATTCCCGCATCGGGGCTTTGCCTGCATGGAGCAATGCAAATAAGCTCAACATTAATATTGTCGAGATCCAAGGAAATTTCCTTTTGCCTAGAGAGTAGCCAACAACTGTAATCAAAAATAAAGTTAATGAACTAATTAATAAAAGAGATACAGAATTAGTAATTATATTTGTAGTGATTAAAGTTAAATACAAAGCATTATTACTTGTAGATAACTTGCCAGCACCATATCTATAGGACATAGAAAATGTCGCGATCGCTGATAGCCCTAAAATTGCAGCTCGAACTAGAGAAAATGAGCCTGAATCTAAGGATAACCAACCAGCTAGACTAAATATTGTATATATATTTCCTAAAAACAAAACCCCTAAAAAAATAGGATCGCCTTTCTGGATATCGAGAGTTCTATAGTGATTTCTAGGATGTGGAAATCTATTAACAAACTGATACCATATTGATGTTGAAAGTAAAAGAAATCCTGTAACTGTCATGCTGGCAAAAAATCTTTCAGAATTACTATAACTAAATACTGAAGGATTTGCTGAAATTAATGGAATCGCACAAGTCCATACATAAGTAATTGAAAATAGCGGAAAAATAGGAATACCAAAAGCTTTACCTGAACACCAAAGATATACAGAAAGTAAAGACGCTACAGAAATTGTAAAAGCCCCAAATATATCTTCTGCAAAAATTACTTGGCTAGAATATACTTTAGTAATCGCAAAAACAGCATAAGCTCCTAATAAAAACCAGAAAAATGGTAGTAGCTGACGTTGACCATTACGGTTATTTATCTTTGCTTGTTGAGTATCTTGGGTTGGTGCTGGTAAATGCTTAAGCATAGATCTTCAAGAAGATATACATCGATTAAAAATAGCACATTGCTGACGAGTCATTTCTCTAGCTGTATACGATTGAAAAGCCTGCCAGTCTGTATGAGAAGTATAATTCTGTGATTGGGATAATAACCATTCAATTTTGGCTATTACCAAATCTAGTTCATTGATGGATTCCGTGCTCGATTCTGTGCGGTTAAATTTCACTATTTGTCCAGCCTTGCAGTTTTGTAGGACATTCACTACAAGGCTTTGCTCATGCAGGATAGCTAATATTGGCTTATGTGCAAGAATACATGGATAAATCTTAGAAGCAGAATATCCTTGATCATCAGATCCAATGATTAAAATACCGTGACTATCTGTTAATACTTTTAATGCTTCAAAATAAGGGATGCGTTGCGGATATTCCGTTACTAAGTCATCAAGCTCATAAAATTTTGCGATAGACTCTATTTCTTTCTTATTATCAAAGATTGAATATTTCGTTCCCACAAAGTGTATTTTGATGTTTTGCCATGCTTCAGGAACTTGATGTCGATGTGCTTGAATTGCCATAAATAGAGACTTAATGCTAAAAGCCATATCATCTCCTCCTCTACCGACATAGACCCAATGCTTATAACCATCATTGGGATCGAAGATTTTGTGGTTGATATTTAATCTAGGCAATATTTCAAAATCTTTTTCAGGTGCACCAAATGGCAGAATCGTAAATTTTTCTTGATCTAGCCATGCATATCTCTGCATTAGTATTTTGGAATATTCTGGAGAAACACTAATGATATGACTAGCCTTCTTCAGGGCAAATGGCTCTAAAGTTTTAGCAAGTGACTGAGATATTTGATATTTTACTTTACCTCCAGGTGGTGGGCTATTAGTGCGATCGTAATAGTCATTTAACCAAGGATCTTGAAAATCTAGAACATAAGGAATGTTATATCGCTTTAACCAGTAGCGTCCCAAAACCATAACTGGAAATATGGTTGTAGAGAAATATATTAAATCAATTGTATTTTTTTCTAAATACTTGGAAACTGCTCTCATTAAATAAGGCATTGCTCTTAAGGCTAAATTACCGATCAGAAACTTGCGAGAAATTTGCTGAGGGATAGCATTACACTTAATAATTTCTATATTTAAAGGAACTGTTAAATCTAAATTAGGATCGACAACACCTTCCACAAAATTGGGATTAATGCATAAGACAACTGGCTCCCATCTAAATTCATTAAAATAGGGCAATGACATTCTAATCCTTTGATGATCGGCTGCATTCATGGGCGGGAAGTTAGGGCTAATAATCAGAACTCGTCTCTGCATTAAAAATCAACTCCTAGTGATTGGTAAATCGGCGCAGACTTACATCTTCTGATAATTTCAGATCTATTCCTTATCCACAAATAATTACTACTTAAATGATTGTTCTCTGAAACTTGTAAATCCCTTTGAAATGGATGATAAATTGCAGGCTCAAAGCCATATTCTTCAAGAATTTTCCTAGTATTTGGTTCAACTGTTTCTATCAAAATTGCGAGTAATGAACTATATGAGAGTGTTTTCAGTGCACCTGCTATGACTTCAAATTCAAATCCTTCAACATCAATCTTAATTAAGGTCGGTTGTAATTGCTCCATCATGCGATCTAGAGTTTGCACAGGAACCTCAATCGAACTTCCAGAATAGCTGCCATCAACTACTCTATTCGTGGTATCGAGATCCGATGAGAATTTAAGCAAGCCATGATTCCGTCCTACAGCACAACATCGACTATCCACAAGAGAAGATATTTCATTCAGATTTATATTACGATGCAAATAACCAAAGGTTTTTGGCACTGGCTCGATCGTAAAGCTATTCGCTCCAACTACTTTTGACGCAAGCACTGTATAAGAACCTATATTTGCTCCTACATCTACAAAGAGATCTCCAGCACGCAGAAGGTGTAAACAGAAAGCCATGTCTACAAACTCATGGAGTCCCGTATAAATATTGCCTGTTGCTCCAGTCATACCTAACTCAGCAACTAAATAAGCTTCACCGATAAATGGAACCACTACTGGCATCTTAAGAATGCGCGAGGCAATTTGCCATTTGAACCACTGCTTGATTGCGTATGGCAAATTCCGCGATGCAAGAGGATGGGAATAAATAAATCTCCAAGTTCTTAAAAAAGATGTAATCACTGTTTGTCCTTTAAGCTCCCAATCATGGCAAAAGCTCCTCCTTTCCGCAAATCCCGAAAATAAGGAAGCATTTTAAACATTGCTGAAATTCCTAAAACAGCGAGTAAAGGTACTCTAATTTTTTTATTTTTAATGCGATAAATTTGGGAAGCTAGCGATCGCGGATTTGTTGCCTCGGCAATTATTTTGAGATGTAAGTAGCCTCTAAAATTTTTCCACGAAGATGGTTCAAATATAGCCGTTTGAGTCTCAAAACCATGTTGCTGTAGGGCAATAGAGAGACTATTAGGAGTCCATTTATTAATATGATTTGGAGGCATATCAGGACAGCCAGTAATTTTTTCTTGGAGGATCATTGCTTCTCCATCAGGTACAGTAATCACAATCTTGCCGCCAACACGCAAGAGTTTTCGACAGTTATCAAGAATAGAGTGGAAATCAGAGATATGTTCTAAAACTTGGAATAATACAACAACATCAAAAGATTGTTGATGAGACTCTATCGTTAAATCGAGATCAGAGAAAACTTGAATTCCCAATGACTTTAAATCTTTTCTAGTTGATTCACTACCTTCTGTGGCATAACAATTCCATGATTGTCTTACTTTTTTTAAGAAAATTCCCGCACCTGCACCGATTTCTAGCAATTTCCCTGTTTGCGTCGGTTCTAAGACTTCTTGAAGTGCAACATCATAATCCCACCGCCAAGCAGGATATCCCTTCTGTTCATGGAGAATCTGGTAAAACTCTTCGTCTCCACCTATAAATGGATAACCAAAACCAAAGCCACAATTTTGACATTGTAAAATTACCAAACTATCACTTTGCCATAATCTTTGAATGCAATTTTTAAGCCGTTGGTATCGCTCTGGATCACGCATTTCAGGACAAAAGTAAGCAGCCGCTTGTGAGGCTGTGTAGCTATACAGTGGCGGACTATCGCAAACTGTGTGACAGACTGGACATTGAATTGCGTTTGAATTTACTGGGACAGATTGATGTATAGAATTTAGCATTACAGAAATATTGAACGTTTTTTAAATCATTTGGAAGTTACACAATGAGTAGATTTGGTGTATGCTAAGATCACATTTTATAAATTTGCTCATATTGCTTCGTAATTATTGAATTTGAGAATTTATTTTCAACCCTTTGGCGACAATTATGACGATTAATTTTAGAAATATTATGAACAGCTAGACAAGCTTCATCAATTGTTTCAATTAGATAACCATCAATTTCTTGACGAATGATTTCAGGTAAAGCACCTCTCGGACAAGATATTACGGGAGTACCACAGGCTAAAGCTTCTGCAAAAACTATACCAAATGGCTCTTCCCACTCAATAGGTACAACCATTGCTAAGGCTTGACCTAATAAATTATTTTTTTGTTCATCATTAACTGTACCAATATATTCAATTTGCCCGTTATCAAGATGTGGAACTATTTGTTCTCGCCAATATTTCCCTTCTTCGCCTGTCTCACTATGATTGCCAGCAATTCTTAGTCTTTTACCAGTTTTTTGCGCGATCTCGATCGCTGTATGTGCCCCTTTAATCCTCTCAATCCGACTCAAAAAGACGAGAGTGGCATCATGATTTACATTTGCTTGAAATGTATATTTCTCAAGATCGACACAATTATAAATAGTTTGCCAAGTTCCTCCAGCCTTACGCCCTATTTGGCAAATGTGGTCACTACAGCCTGTAAAAGTGAGCGAATTACCTGCAATTTGCGATGCTAGCTTAACAGTGTGATCACTAGGTTTGCGCTGATAAGACATGATCTTGGGAATAGGCGATCGCAAAATTGGCAACATATAGAAAATGCGCGAAAAGCTATGCACAACATCAGGTTGAAATTCCCGTACTGCTGACCATAGCGTAAACATATTTTGTAAGGTATCGAGCTTACTTTGCGATCGCTTCCCTCGCCACGGAAAAAGTTGTGCAGGTGATGTTGATTCAGGATGTGCAACGAGCGCTACCTGATGACCGCGATCCTGCAATCCCATCACCAATAAATCAATAATGCGCTCAATACCACCATAAAGTTGTGGAGGAACTGGTAATTCAGGATCTGCAGTAATTAAGATACGCATGGGTTAAATTTAAATTTTAGGCTCACAAATCCAATGTTCTTCATGATCTATTGCCAATAAACGACAGACATAGCCTTTCTGTTCTATCCAATTAAGTAGATCGGATTTAGTATCCCCAAAATCTTGTAATGCCCAAGGATGAAGACTTAGAAAGATAATTGGATGGTAATTTTGCAAAACATATTCCCCTCCACGCAATACTTCACCTTCAGCACCTTCAACATCAATCTTAATTACTTCTGGGATAACTTTTGTTTTTAAGCAGTAAGTATCAAGTTTTGCGATCGGTAAATCCTGAGGGTACTTAATACTTTGAAATCCTGCTTGTCCATTTACTTTAGGTGGAAATTGATGAGAAGAAACTTGCTGCCAAATATCTTCTTCAAAGGAATCTTGATTAGCTAAAAATCCAGAGAAAATGCCCGCAGGGGCAGATAAATTATTTAGCTTAAAAACAATCTCAATGTTTTTAAATGATGGTAGATCTGGTTCAAACACATGAACATTTTCAGAACCTACTAAAGTTGAAGCTAAAGCGCTCCATTCACCAATACTAGCTCCTACATCAAAAACAACTCTTTTAGTTTGTAGGGTCTTACCAAATTCCTTAATAAACTCAGCTTCCCAAGTTGTAAAGTCAACCGAGCTTCTTTCCCACTCTACTTGAAGAGGATAAATACCTGCAACCTTAACACTACGACCTTTACCAAGGGAAATCGCATTTAAAGTTAACAAAGACAACTGTCTAGCAAATACATAAAGAGGTTTTGGGATTTGAGATAATACTCCGTGACGTAAAGATCTCATGCCCTGAGCTAGCATTTCCATTGCAAATCCTTTAAATTTAAAAGTTTGAACAAATATTAAATTAGCTTTTTATTGAATAGAAAAAATTTTCCCATGCGGCTAAATTAATATCAGCATAGCCTTGTTGTGGCTCTGGGATTTTCCCCTCCTGAACAGAATTGATTATTTGCGGTAATAATTCTATATAGCGAGATGGCTTAGTTGAAGGATGCAATAGCCATGCCTTCTGCGATTTTAGGTTGAGTCGCCAGCCACCAGCCTTACTTAATCTCTCAAAGAGCATAATTTCTGGAGATCTAGGATAACCTCGATTTAAATATTTTATTGCTAGAGTTTCAATTATTTGACCGCCTTGAATAAGTGGTAAGTAACTATGTAATTTCTCTACATCCATCAAGAAACAACGAGTACTAAACCAATCATTACGCCAACCTCCCTCTACACTTGAAAATTGTCTTCCCTCATGCATACTTGGTGCATCGACTGTATTTCTATATTTATTAAAAGGTGGACTAATCCTTGGGCTAGCAGCAACTGCTTTTGGATATTTGTTAATAATATTCTTTGCTTCAATTGACCAGTCATAATTTGGTGCTTGATATAGGAGCATATCAGCATCATAATGAATAATATAGCGTGTATTTATTACTTCAAATGCAGCTAAATAAGACATAAGAGCACAACCACCATAATCATGAGTTTCTCTTATCAAATTACCCAAATATTTCTTAGAAATAATTGACTGTAAGCTGTTGTTAGGATATAGATAAATAATTCTATCAAGATAACCTTGAGATTTTAATTCTTCAGCGATTGATGATATTTTTTCTACTTTTTTTCTGAATTCAGTCTCAGGAAACCTTTGATCTGGATCAACGATTTTAGTTTTTTGGGGACGACAACAATCAATTACTGCTAATACTTCATGTACATTTTCACGATGTGATTTGACTAGATAAGGTACAGTCAGATTAACGTAGTTAATATCACCAGGTGAAAGATTTATTTGAAGAGTTACATCATTCATGTTTAATCTGTATACAGAAACTTATATAGCTAAACTAAATATACATATAAATATTAAGAAGTGGTGCAAAACACCACTTCTTAATATTTATATGTATTGTTGGTAATACAAAATTTGCAAGTTTAACCCAAACTAACGTTAAGTTATGAATCCGTTAGCGGAAACGCGATCGCCAAATTCTTTGATATTCGGTATCATTCAAACCACCTGAAGTATTAAGGTTGTTGGCTTGGATTGCTTCATTAAGGGCATTAATGCGATCGCCTGTTGCAGGGTGAGTACTCAAAAATGCAGGAGCATTACCACCATTGCTAGCACTAGCAAGTTTCTGCATGAAGGCGGGCATCGCTCTTGCCGCAAAGCCTGCTCTGGTGATATTGATCAAACCTCTGCGGTCAGCATCAAATTCAGCTTCTCGGCTATTGGGTAAGCGCAGTGCTAAATCTACACCAATACCAACTAAGCGATCATCAGCAACTCCAGCAATTGTGGCAATACCTTGAGCGATCGCCATTTGCTTCATTTGCTCTAGGGAATGGCGGCCCGCAATATGCCCCATTTCATGACCGATGACACTGGCTAGTTGAGCTACGTTGTCGGAAGCCGCGATCGTCCCTGTATTGATATAAACAAAGCCCCCCATAGTTGCGAATGCGTTGAGATTATTATCATCTACTACACGAAAGGTATAAGGAATATTTGGGCGATCGCTCTTTGGTACGAGGAACTGTCCTAAACGATTAACTAGAGCATTCGCCGCAGGATCACGACTTATTCTCACTTCTTGTTGAACTTGAGCATCAATTTGTTTGCCTAGGGCAATTTCATCATTATCGCCAATACTAGAAAGCTGAATAATCTGAATAGCTGATGGCAAAACACGAAATAGGTCAGATAGATCGAAGGCACTAACTACAAAGGGATTGAGAGTAACTGCCAAAATTAGAGATATCAGCGAAGCGATAACCAATTTCCAGTAGTGCTGAAAATTTTGGCTAATTAATTTTGATAATTGGGAGATTGATATTTTCATATTTACAGTTACCTCATCTTTTTACTGGCTTATATTCGCTCAATGTATATACAATATTCAGGATATATCCCCATCACCAGATCCAAGTCACAAAAAATTTAGAGTTACTAGACTGAGAATTATCAAAAAAAATACAGCTTAGATTTTATTATCTATGTATTACAGGGCAATGACGGGAAAGCGATAGAAAAAGTTGCAAAAAGTTGCCAGAATATTAGTACTTATAGAGCTTGGCAAGCAAAGTATTCATAGGTCTGTTTCCCTGTCTTCGACAGGGAAACAGACCTAGACAGGAAAATACAATAGGTATGAATAAATATTTTTGGTAGTTTCTACTATAATTAAATATATTAAATAAATAGTTTTTACTATAAAACTGCAAACTATGTTTCTTACCGCTCCTCCAGCAGACCAAAAACTTTCCCATGAAGCAATTCCTCAAGACCTATTTGCGGCGATCGCTGATCTCAAAAAGGAACTGAACGCAGTCATTTTGGCACATTATTACCAAGATCCTGATCTACAAGATATTGCAGACTATATTGGCGATTCTCTCGGGTTATCTCAAGCTGCGGTCAATTGTCAAGCAGATGTGATTGTATTTCTGGGTGTGCATTTCATGGCAGAAACCGCCAAGATTTTGAATCCTAACAAGTTAGTTTTGCTACCCGATCTCGATGCAGGCTGCTCACTTGCCGATAGTTGTCCTCCCGATCGCTTTGCAGCTTTTAAAGCTGAACATCCTAACCATTTGGTGATTTCCTACATAAACTGCTCAGCAGAAATTAAAGCCCTGAGCGATATTATCTGCACTAGCTCCAATGCTGTCGCGATCGTTAATCAAATTCCTAAGGAGCAACCAATTATTTTTGCGCCCGATCGCAATCTGGGGCGTTATGTCAGCGAACAAACAGGACGCGAGCTATTGCTATGGGATGGAGCTTGCATGGTGCATGAAATCTTCTCGGAGCGTAAGTTGGTAGAACTCAAACTGAGTCATCCCCAAGCAGATATCATTGCCCATCCTGAATGTGAAGCAAATGTATTACGCCATGCAGATTTCATTGGTTCTACTACGGGATTATTGAAATATGTTCAGAAAAGCGATCGTGAAGAATTTATCGTAGTCACAGAATCTGGTGTAATTCACCAAATGCAAAAGGCAACTCCTTTTAAAAAATTTATTCCAGCCCCACCAACTAGTAATTGTGCGTGCAATGAATGCCCCTATATGCGTCTCAATACCCTAGAAAAGGTATATCTCACCATGAAAAACCGTTCTCCCGAAATCATTCTCGATGAAACTATTCGTCAAGCTGCACTAAAACCCATGCAACGAATGTTAGAAATGTCGATTTAAGCAAGAAATCCTCGCAATGTGAGGATTCTGTCTAGAAAGGCTCTCATTTATAGAGACTAAGATTTTCTTTGAGAGCAAACTGCTTGTATTGATGATGATTTTCCATTAATTCATCTAATAACTTTTGCACTAAGTTCCAGTCGGCAAAGCCATGGCTAGTTTCAGCAATAATTTGTTGGCGGAGGGTTCTAACTTTTTGGAGATTATATTGCGTCATTCTTTTATCTCATCCCAGCACTCATTAATTTATCGCTCTTGTTAAATAATGTTTAGTATCGTAGAACTCAAAAACTAAAATAAATATACAAATCATGATATAGAAATATTTCTATCGCATACATTAGATTTATATGTTGCAGCAAATGATTCGTATACGGGGTAATGATAAGTAGCTAGGCGCAAATATAAAACCCAAAAAGCTGTGGCGCACACTGCGCGTGCGCCACAGCTTTTGACTCTGGTTTTTAATTATGCCCACCAGCTACTTAGTAGGGGACTATACGGGATGCCCTACCACAAACATCACCTTGATTGCCGATGCAATGGCATACTGAGAAAAGACAAGCATTTATTTTGATCTCTTTTTATTTCTAGGCAGGAAACCTTATTAATGCTGATGTACACAGTTGAAATCACCCTCAAAAATAATCCGATCGCTTTGTCCGTACAGCGCAAGGAGCAAGAAAACGCCGAGTCACTTTATCGTGATATTACCAATGCGATCGCCAATGGTCATCCCAAGGTTTTGGAATTAACCTGCGAAAAACAAGAAGGCAAAAAGGTATCGGTACTTGTGAGCGAGATCTCAGCCGTACAGGTTTCCGAAAAATCAGGCTCTTCGGCAAATCTCGGTGCAGGTTTTGTACGCGGCTAGCCTTTAAACTAGAGGGGGATGCTTTGCACTCCCTCTATAAATATTTCTTTAAATTTGCATATTTGTTGCACTATCAGCAATTTAACCAATGCCCATTGACCAATCCGTTACCACTGCTGCCATAAGTGTTCGCGAACTTTCCTTTGCGTGGGCATCGGGCGAAACCGTTCTTGATCGTTGTACTTTGTCCGTTCCTAAGGGGGAATTTTGGATGCTATTAGGGACTAATGGCAGTGGCAAGTCAACGTTGCTGAGGCTATTAGCGGGATTGCTGAAACCAAAGTCGGGGGATATTGAAATTAGCGATCGCGTTGGGTTTGTCTTTCAAAATCCCGATCATCAATTAGTCATGCCCACAGTCGGTGCAGATATTGCCTTCGGCTTAGTATCTGAGAAACTTTCCTATATCGAAACTCTACATCGAGTCAAAGAATCTCTCAGTGCTGTCAATCTCTCACAAATGCTGCGCCGCCCCATCTATGCGCTCAGTGGTGGTCAAAAACAAAGGGTTGCGATCGCAGGTGCGATCGCACGTCATGCAGAAGTTTTATTACTAGATGAACCAACAGCTCTGTTAGATGGCGAGAATCAAACGGATCTGGTTGCCTCTGTGCGTGAATTAGTCAAGCAAAAGAATCTCACGGCTCTCTGGGTAACGCATCGCTTAAATGAACTTGACTATGCTGATGGAGCATTTTTATTAGAGCGTGGTCAAGTCATTGATAAAGGCGATCCGATGCGTTTAAAACAAGTATTGCTAGACCGTAGTTGAACTTTTGATCAAAAGTGGGAAAAGTATGGAAGATCAGCAAAGTTTTCTTTACGAATACACAAAGTTTTGTCTAGAGCAGGCTCAGCATGGAGTTGACACTTTGGGCACTAAGCTCTCTGGTGTCATGGAAATCAGTGCTTTGTTATTGCTCGGCTTGCGAGTTACTTCCACTTTTCAGATTTATGTCAAGCCCGAACAAGCTCATTTATATTTTCTTTATTTGACATTAAAACTTTCAGCTTGCGTTGCCCTTGCGATCGCGATCGCCTTTGCCGTATTAGGACTCTATCCACGTAAAGTCGCGACTACTGGACTTTCCCCTGAAGTCTTAATGCAAAAGAACGACAGCTTGCAAACAGCAATTACAACAACATGGATGCAGCAAATTAGTGACCTGCAAGCCTATAAAGAAGCCCGCACCGTTTTTTTGCGGAAGGCAATGATTTCTCTGGGAATTGGCATTGCGATCGCAACTTTTGCGACTACTGATGCTTTTTTCATGGCAGTATCAGGTAAGTAAGATCGTCTGAGTTGGATCAATAGCCTATGTTGACAGCTTTTTTAATATCGTTATTGACTAATCCCGCAGGGCTACATAGCGCTGTAGAAACTAATTCAGTTAATACAACCAAAATCGCTCAAGCCCCAAACCAACGCCAAATTATTTTGGATCGCCAAGAAATGCGCCCTCTAATGGGCAGTCTTGACGAAGTGCCTATGTTTAATAGCAATAGTCCCGAAATTGTGCAAACGGAAGGGATTTTGCTATCCGCTTTTCCCCCTGAAGGGATGGCGTATCCCAAGGCGCATTTAAACTTTCCCTTTGAAGGTCGCTTTGATGTCTTCACCCACCATATTTCCAAAGCACCACCACCTAAGGATTTAAGAACTCTATATATTGGCGCGATCGCCTATAACCCCAACGATAAACCTGTAACCATTGATGTGTTGCAGGGGGCAAGTTATCTCAGTCAGCCTGATGCGCCCTTTTATGATGCTCCCAACTATTCCTTGAATAATAACGGTGAAACTTATCGCGGTCCTGGCGATCGTGCCATGCTCGATATTTTGCGCGGTCGTCGTCAGGACATCTTTCCTGCTCAAATCATGATTCCGCCCAAGCAAAGCCGCATGTTGATGAATGTGCCAATTCCCGTTAAGGAATTAGATCCTCCCTTAAATGGGCGATCGGGTTTGTCGCGATTGCGAAGCGATGGCAAAGTTTATGTAGCGACGCTCTCTCTCTATGCCCGTCTCAATCCTGATGGAACCGAACGCGCTCCCAATCTTGCCGAATGGGAAAACATTCTCAAAACTGGTGAACTTGCGAAGCCTCGCGATGTTGTACCTACGCCACCAGATTTAAAGGAAGGATTCTTTGAATATAGCCGTGTGGCTGGTGTTCAACTTGGTTCGCAATGGTTCGGGAACCTAACCGATAAGGATAGTAATAATCTTGCAATTCCTAAACGCGGAGAATCCTATTCCTATGGATTGAGCTTGCTTCAATACGGCACGATGGGAACAGGGCAAGTACAAACTGCCCCTCTCAAGGTTCGCTATCCTGACACGGCATATTCGGCTCATGGCAATTACGGTGTGCAGTATAACCTGACGATGCCTCTGCACAATCCAACTAGTGAGCCGCAAACAGTGGTTCTCTCTTTCCAGAATCCGATCAAATACGATAAGCCCGTTGGTGGTTTGCAGTTTTTTGAGCCATTACCCGATGATGTATTTTTCCGAGGTTCAGTAAGGGTCAGATTTCGTGATGACAGGGGCTTAGCGCAAACTCGCTATGTACATCTGATGATGCGGCGTGGTGAGCGTGGCAAACCTTTAGTTACTTTAAAGATGCCCCCAAGCGATCGCCGTGTTGTCCAGTTTGATTTTCTCTATCCTGCGGATGCGACACCACCTCAAGTTTTGACAGTTACGACTACACCTTAAAGTTGCGATCGTTTAGAATATTCTCAAACCTTTATAATTACTCAGTGATACTTAGGGTAAATATCACTGAGTAAATCTGTATTACAAAAAAATGAAAATAAATTGGCTGACACTTAAAGATTTTCGCGGATTTAGAGATTGTGAAATTACTTTTCCTAAAAGCTCTAATATTGTTGTATTTATTGGCATAAATGGAGCAGGTAAATCTGCTATTTTAGATGCAATTAGTATTTTGTTGAATGTATTAGTTAAAGATATTTGCAATTCAAAAAAGACATCAGCATTATCGTATAAAGAACTAACTAATAGCGATATACACCTAAAAGCAGAAAAGTACAAACTTCAAATGAGCTTCTCTCATGAAAATGATAAAAATTACCAAATTTCAATAACTTATAGATTGCTAATAGATGGGAACTACAATGATTTTATTAGCAAAACAAAACTAGCTCTTGTTGGAAATGAACTATTTAATTTGCCAATACTTATTTGTTATTCAATTAATCGAACTGTTGTTGGTAACAATACTAAAACTTATAGTCCTAAGTATGGATATATTCCCAAATATCAAAGAGAGCAATTGCTAACATATGAAAATTCCTTTAATAGTAGTATTGACTCATTTAATGAATTTACTAAATGGTTCCGTGAAGAGGAAGATTTAGAAAATCAAAACCAAAGGAATCTACAAGATTTTAAATATCGAAACGAAAAATTAGAAGTCATTAGATTGGCTATTAATACATTCCTGAACAAATTTGGATTTGCTAGATTTGTTAATTTAAGAGTCGAAAGATCTCCAAGTCATCATAATTTTACACCTGTTAAGTTTCAATATACTACAAGTCTAGTTATTGATAAAGATGGAGAAAGGTTTGAGTTTTCACAGCTTTCATCTGGCGAAAAAATGATGCTGTCTTTGGTTGTAGATATTGCGCGGAGATTAGCGATCGCAAATCCAAGCTTAGATAACAAACTGGAAGGTGAAGGCATCGTATTAATTGATGAAGTTGATCTACATTTACATCCACAATGGCAACGTAAGCTTCTACCAGCACTCACACATACCTTCCCAAATATTCAATTTATTGTTACGACACATTCACCACAGGTTTTAAGTCATTTACCTAGAGAAAGTGTCTTTTTACTAGAAGACAATAAAATTAGCGATCGGGAGATTTATACAGAAGGTCGTGATAGTAATTCCATTCTACAAGACGCTTTTCATGTGCCTAAGTATGAGAAAGAATACGAAAAAGAGCTTAATGAGATATATCATTTAATCGATAAATACGATGGTAAAAATGCCCAAGAATTACTAGAAAAGCTCAAAGAAAAACGTGGTGAAAATGATCTTGAAATAATGCGTATGCAGTCATATATTGATCTCCTATGAAATATATAAAAAAGGGGAAAGAGCCTCAGACTTTAACAGATAAACGTAATACTGAAGGGGCGATCTATGAATGTGCTCAAAAAGACTGGCAGGAAGATCTACTTAAGGAACAAGGTCATCTTTGTGCATACTGTATGAGACGTATTAGTTTAGATCGTAAAAGCGGTAAACCTTCTATTGAAATTGAACATTATCTATCAAGAAAATTATATCCCGATCTAAGTTTAAGATGGGAAAATATGATAGGTGTTTGTAATGGGGATACTGGCTTGGAAACACATTGTGATAAAAGTAAAGGTAAAACCAGTAGTGAAGGTGTATTTGTCAAGGGTAAAGCAAATGGAGAAGTTAAGCTGAATATATTGAACCCACTAGAGATTAATAAGTCAGAAAAAGTTATTACCTATTCCTTGTCTGGTGAGATTTTTGCAAATGTAAAAGATACAGAATTACAAAATAAAATCACTGAAGATTTAGATATTATTCTAAATTTGAATGATGAAAAGTTAAAAGAGTATCGTAAAGAAGCAATAGATTTAGCGAAAAAACTTTTAATAGATAAATACCCAACTGGAAACTGGACACTTAAGCAAATTGAGAGAGAGATTGAAGAATGGAAAAATCAAAAAAATTGTAAATATAGACCTTTCTGCCAAGCTGCTATTTGGTTTTTAGAATGGCGCAAAACTAAACTCGCTAATAAATTATAAATTTATCATTTTCAGCAAGTCTCAAAATTAGGTAATATAGCCAAATAGGTTAGGGATATGAGGATAAACCTTTAATCATATCCATTCAAAATAGTAGATACCTCTGGAGAGAAGATCCCTTGCGTCAGTTTAGTGTGCTTGGTCTGCCCGTGCATATTCATGAAAATTATCGTGATTGGCTTGCTCAAAGATTGCAAACCAATCAAGGTACGCATGTAGTCACCATCAACGCAGAAATGACAATGCAAGCGCGAAAAAATCCTGCTCTGGCAAACGTAATTAAGCAGGCTGAATTAGTTGTACCAGATGGTTCGGGGATTGTGCTTTATCTACGATCGCAAGGCGAAAAGATTGATCGCTGTCCGGGCATTGAGCTATCGGAACAGATTGTGCAAATTGCAGCGGAGAAACAATGGCGGATTTTTTTGATTGGGGGTGCGCCCAAAGTAGTCGATACAGTGGCGGAAATTTGGCGTAATAAATGGACAGATATTGCAATCGCGGGAATGCATCATGGCTATTTTGACGCAGCGATCGAACAGCAAATTTGTGAACAGTTACAGAGTTCTCAGCCAAACTTGATTTTGGTAGGATTAGGAGTTCCGCGACAAGAGCTATGGATTCAGAAATACCGTTATCTTTGTCCTAATGCAGTTTGGATTGGCGTAGGTGGCAGTTTTGATATCTGGTCTGAATTAAAAACTCGTGCCCCTGAATGGTTTAGCAAAAATCATCTAGAGTGGTTGTATCGCCTCTATCAAGAGCCTTGGCGCTGGAAGAGAATGCTTTCTCTACCGCATTTTGTCTGGTGTGTCACCATCGATTCTTTAAAACCCAAAAAATAAAAAGCGGCGCATCGCGCCGCTTTTTATTTTTGAGTTTTAATAGAAGCATGAAACATCACCATACTTCGATTCGGACATCGGATATCTTTCGGGCGATCGCCTTTTATGAAGCACTAGGTTTTGAGGTGACGGAGCGCTTTACAGCGGGGATCACCCTTGCCTGCTGGATGCAGGGAGCAGGGACAAACTTAGAACTACTCCAAGTACCTGAACCAAAGCATATTCCCGATCCCTTTGGTGATGAGCATTATGTAGGCTACTATCACCTATCTTTTCATGTGGACAATCTTGAAGCTTTTTTACAGGAGCTTGTAAATAAATTAGGCAAGGTCAAATTACTTTTGCCACCAAGAGAACAAAGTATTGGCGATCACACGTATCAAGTAGCCTTTATTGCCGATCCTGACGGTTTACCGATTGAGTTAATGCAGCCTTTATGAAGGCTGCTTGCAAAGCAAGCAGCCTTGGAATTTACCATTTTTTATAGGGTAAGAATTTACCGTTCATTGTCACTTTGACGCGATCGCCTTTAGGATCTTCTACCTTCTCAATATCGAGGGTAAAGTCGATCGCGCTCATAATACCGTCCCCAAACTTCTCATGGATAATTTCCTTCATCGGATATCCATAGACCTGCATGATTTCATAAAAACGGTAGATCAATGGATCGGTGGGAACAACTGGACCTAAACCTTTACTGGGATAAGAACTCAAAGCTGCAACGATATCCTCACCAAGACCTAGAGCATCAGCAATTTTCTGCGCTTCTTCTACAGAGGTACTATTTTGACCATAAAAAAGTGAAGCAATCCATACTTCATCATGTCCTAGCAATGTTTCAAGATCCGCAAAGGTTAATCCTTTTGCCTTCTTAGCAGCTAGTAATGTATATGTAAATGCAGGAAATTCCACTGACATAAATTTTGTTTTAGACAGATAACTTAAATTCTCAACGCCTAAAACTTTAAATCTATGTGGCATATAGCATTTGTAATCATGCACACAGATATAAAAACAGAGATGAGTATTTCCCTTTCACCTCTGTTTTTGGTTAATAGCCCAAGCTTTCATTCTTCTTGTTTTTAGGAAGCTCGGAGACAGTAGCAGGAACATCACGCTTGGGGCGGAGAGGCGCAGCTTGTAAAAAAATTGATTGCTCAGGACGCTCACGTACTAATTCCCCAGGATTTTTTTCTGCCGATCGCATCAATTCATTATTAAAAGAACCCTCAGCAGCAGTCAATTGTCGCTCTTGGCGTTTAAGCTGTTCTAGCTTTTTATACTGTTGGTTCCACTGCTCTTGGGCATAGACCGTCCAGCCATAAATCGCAAACACAGAAACAGTTAGTAAAACTGTCACTACAATAGAGAGCTTCTGGGTGGACATCAGCAGTCGTAACCACAGAGGCAAGGGAAAAACGTTAGCACGAGGAAGACGCTTAACGTTCTTGTTAGGGGATGTCTTGTTGGTTAAGGATTTGCGACTCGCAGGCAGGCGTTTACTCTGACGATCCAGAGGCTGTGGAGATCGTTGTGGTTCAGGCATTCTCGCTCTGCTAGCTGTCATTTTCTTAACTCTTCTCTCACTCAAGATTCACCACTGCTACTTGTAGCACCTTCATGCCGAAATTACCAAGTGTTTTTTGAACATTTTGGAATTTCTTACCAAATATTTACTTCGAGATTCACTCAAAGTAAATCATGGATAATTTCTAACCCTAGAATTATAGTGGTCATTGATTTTTTGGCAACAATAATTTAACGGTAATTTGATCGCCTTCTTGCAAACCTAGTTCTGTCGTGAGTCCAGACCTTACTTCGATGACGTTATCTGCCACAACTCCATTTTCTGGATAAATCGGGCAGGGGTCACCTTTACAAGTAGTCGCATTACGAGCGATCGCTACGACCTTGCCATCAAGCAAGAAGATAATATCTAAGGGTGAAGGCGTATTTTTCATCCAAAAGGCAACAGGACGCGCAGGGATAAAGGGAAATAACATCCCGCGATCATCAGTTAAGGGAGGACGAAACATTAATCCTTTTTCTTGTTCCTTAGGGGTATTGGCAACCTCTAGCTGAATCTCGCGTCCTGCGATGGTGGCAATGGCAGTAATTGGCAAATATTGTCCTAGTTCGGAAACTGGTCTAGGTTTAGTTTGAGGAGTTAGCTGCGGTGACGCAGTTTGTGGTGAAGTTGTAACGGGAATTGATGGGTTTGTCGATGGTTTAGCATTGTCAGACACCGCAGGAGAACTACAAGCGATCATCGACAGGCTCAGGCTAATCGTACATAGCTTTATACAAACTCTTTGGAGGATTTGGATCGAACTATGAACAGGTGTGTCACAATTTCTAGAAGTATCGCCAGTCATATTGCCAGTCATCCTATGTCTTTTCCTCTACATGTCGCATTTATCTGGCACCAACATCAACCTCTCTATAAAAGCGCGATCGCGGGCAAGTATCATTTGCCTTGGGTGAGGCTGCATGGCGTAAAAGATTATTTGGATCTCGCATTGATGTTGTCAAGATACCCAAAGTTACATCAAACGATCAATCTTGTACCATCTCTAATTCTACAACTGCAAGACTATGTGGAGGGGAAAGCGTTTGATCCCTATTTGTCATTGACCTTAACGCCCGTTGATAATCTCACGCGATCGCAAAAGCATTTCATCGTTGAGCATTTCTTTGATGCCAATCATCAGACGATGATCGAGCCATACCATCGCTATGCCGATCTCTTAGCGCAACGGCAAGCCTACGGCATCGAGTGGTGTGTGAATCATTGGCAAGCACCCGACTTTAGCGATTTACTTGCTTGGCATAACTTGGCATGGATTGATCCCCTCTTCCGTGAAGCCGATCCTGAAATTGGTGAATGGTACGAGCGTGGCAGAGATTTCACCCTCGCCGATCGCCAAAGAATTTACAGCAAACAACGCGAAATCATCAGTCGCATCCTGCCCCAACATCGGCAAATGCAAAAACATGGGCAGTTAGAAATTACGACTACCCCCTATAACCATCCGATCATGCCCCTCCTTGCCGATACACAGTCTGGACGCATTGCCGTGCCCCAAATGTATCTACCCAATACAAGGTTTCGCTGGGAGACAGACATCAATCTGCATTTAGAAAAAGCTAAAGAACTTTACCGTCAACATTTTGGTTGTGACCCTAAAGGTCTATGGCCCTCAGAGCAATCAGTTAGCCCTGCCATCTTGCCCCATATCTCTAAGCAAGGCTTCTCATGGTTATGCTCCGATGAGGGCGTATTGGGTTGGAGTCTGGGACATTATTTCCGCCGTGATGAACGTGGTGCGATCGATGCCCCCCATTTGCTATACCAACCCTATCGCCTTGAAACCGTACATGGGGACTTAGCTATTATTTTCCGCGATCGCCTGCTTTCAGATTTAATTGGCTTTAGCTATGGGGCACTCCTACCTCAAGCTGCTAGTGACGACCTATGCGATCGCTTGATGACAATTCAAAAACAACAAAATGAATATTTAGCCGAACATCCCGATGGTCAACCTTGGCTTGTGACGATCGCCCTTGATGGTGAAAACTGCTGGGAATTTTATCCCCAAGATGGCAACCCATTTTTGCAGACCCTATATGAAAATCTTTCCAATAATCACAACCTGAAGCTAGTTACACCTTCTGAATATTTAGCTAAATACTCAACCATTGAAAAAATTCCGCCCCATCAATTGCATAGTGGCTCATGGATTGATTCCAGCTTTATGACATGGATTGGCGATCCAGTCAAAAATCGGGCATGGGAATTACTTGCCGAGGCACGCCAAGTTTTAGCGCAACATCCTGAAGCCACTCCTGAAAATAATCCTGAAGCATGGGAAAGCCTGATGGCAGCCGAAGGCTCCGACTGGTTTTGGTGGTTTGGGGAAGGGCATAGCTCCAATGACGATGCCATGTTCGATCGCCTATTTCGCGAACATTTACAGGTAATTTATCGCGCCCTCAATGAGCCAGTTCCCCATGCCTTGCTCTATCCCCTTGAACCCCATGATGTTTCTACTAGCGATCGACCTACCAACTTAATCCATCCCATAATTAATGGCAGATTTGAAAACGATGATTGGCAAGGTGCAGGTAAAATAGAAATTAGTGGGGCGAGAGGAGCAATGCACCAAAATGCACCTGTCAAACGTCTATGGTACGGATACGATCATTTTTATTGCTACTTGCGTCTAGAATTTAGTAATCTAGAGAACGTTTCTCAAAGTAAATTACATCTGTTGTGGTTTTATCCAAGTCGGATTCACCCCAATAGTCCTGTAAAACTTCTTGATATGCCTGATGTATCACCGCTAAATTATTTGTTTCGCCATCACCTAGCGATCAATTTTGCGGATAAGTCAGTCCAGCTTCAAGAATCTTTAGAAAAATTTCAGTGGGAAACCATAGCGACTCATACGAAAATAGGTTTAGAGCAATGTCTAGAGATTGCCATACCTTGGAGTGATTTGGCAGTTAAGCCTCAATCCGTTGCAAGATTGGTGATTATGCTCAGCCAAAAAGAGCATTTTCAGATATCCCTACCAGAGTATACGATTATTCCCATTGAAGTACCTTAGTGTTGCGTTATTAAAGAGATAACAGTGGAAAAGCTAGAAAAGACCAGCATTGAGTCGATTGTCGAGCAAGCTTTGCAAGATCGCTACCTTACTCCAGCAATGGAAGCCGAAGTTGGACGAATCTGTGATAGCGCGTTTGAACTCTCGGTAGAAGAATACATGGCACTCGATCGCCTGATGGGTGCTTTGCTAACAGGGGAAGTGGTCGCTGTCCCACGAAAGCAATTTATTAATGTGATGGAAGAATTGGTGCTAAGTGAGGCTGTAGCACGGGTTGCTGAGATTGAGGCAAATAGTAATAAGGTTTTGGATTTGGGGGACATTGCTGCCTACGCGCTCAACCGTTTACCGCCGCTATATGCCACCACTGAACAGGGTGCAAATTATCAAAGAGAAAGGGCGCTAGCGGATTTGCAACACCTAATTGCTCAGCAAGTCAAAGAAGCGATTGATCGCAACCTTGATCGCCCTGAGTTCTTCCCTGATCGCTCCACCTTCGGTTCAGTCAATAAAGACTCTGTCCTTTCTCAACTGAGTAACTTACTTCAAGCCTACGCCCCAGCCTTTGAGGAAAAATCTTGAGTTATTGTAGATATTTTGAGAATTTCTCTAATTTAAGAAATATTAAAAGATATTGATTTTGACGTTTTGGATAAATTCAATATAAACAAAAGCCTTGAAATATTTTTTGTTTATTTAGTTACTATATTTTTAGCACAACTAAATTTATCGTTTTTAACAATAAATTAGGCAATTGCATCTGATAAAGTCATACTTATCAATCTAGTAGTTTTAGATAAAGCTCTAAATCATACAGTTGGTGTTAATTTTTTGTTCGATTATATAGGTCAGAGCATTCAAACGCCTGCGGGTGCTGCTCATCATAAATAAGCCATTAGAGCAGCACTTATTTGAGCGGCACAGGATAACAATTCTCCATTCTTGAAGTGATTAAGAATTATCTCGACGAGCAAATTCTAATTGACTGATGTTACGTGGAACTCAGGGTATGAATTTCTTGCTGCTAGCAGAGCAGGGCAACCACGGGGGGATTGCCCCTACCTGAATATTTAAATTTTTGGTAGGTGCTGTGCCTCCGTGCCAGCCCCGAGCCTTCAACATCGCAGGAATTCCTTCCACGTAACATCAGTAATTGAGTGAGAAAAGCTAAAAAGACTACCAGACAAGATTATTAAAGTATTAATGTTAAGGAACTGATTTTCCTGCGCGGCTCTCTAAATCTATAGATCATCAATCTGGAAATTCTCAAGGGCGATCGCAACATGCGTCCAATGGGTTCCACCTTGGAGAAATACGGTATAGGGTTCACGCAGGGGGCCATCTGCGGAAAGCTCTAGGGTACTGCCATCAATGAAGGTTCCCCCTGCCATGACTAACTGGCTAACGTAGCCTGGCATTTCTCCAGGGACAGGATCGACATAGGAATCAATAGGAGAAAAGCGCTGAAGATTACGACAGAATTCAATTAATTTTTTCGGATCACCCAATTGAATCGCTTGAATAATATCACGTCGAGGCTCGTAGGGTAGGGGCTTGACTTGATAGCCCAATTTGTCAAAGACGTAAGCCGCAAGATGACTGCTTTTCATCGCTTCGCCGACCATCTGCGGTGCAAGAAATAAACCTTGAAATAGAAGTCGATTGAGGTCAAAGGTTGCGCCGCCTTCTCGTCCAATTCCGGGGGCAGTGAGCCTTTGGGCGGCGAGTTCGACATATTCGGCTTTGCCCGCCACATAGCCACCTGCGGTAGCGATCGTTCCCCCCGGATTTTTGATCAGGGAACCTGCCATGAGGTCAGCACCTACTGCCGTGGGTTCGCGATCGCTAATAAATTCGCCATAGCAGTTATCGACAAAACAGACAGTATTTGGATTTTGCTGTTTAACCAATTGAATAATTCTTTCGATATCTTCAATCGATAAACTCTGCCGCCACGCATAGCCGCAGGAGCGCTGGATTAAGACCATCCGCGTTTGGGGTTTAACGGCTTTTGCTAGAGCTTCCCAATTTACGCCACCTTCAGGGGTGAGTTCCACTTGACGATAGGTAATCCCAAAATCTTTGAGCGAACCTGCATAGTTAGCACCTGTACTATCGGAGGTGAGGGGATAGCCAATGACTTCTTCAAGAGTGTCGTAGGGTGCGCCGACTACAGATAAAAGCTCATCAAGGGGACGCAAAATCCCGAATAGACAACAGGCGATCGCATGGGTTCCTGAGACAAACTGCACACGCACGGCGGCGGACTCTGCGCCCATGACCTGTGCAAAAACTTCATCCAATACATCACGCCCCATGTCCCCATGTCCATAGCCTGACACACTGGCAAAATGATGTGCGCCCACACGGCGATCGCGAAAAGCTTGTAAAACTCTTTCGAGATTTGTTTTTACATGAAGATCGATTTTAGTGAAAGTAGGTGCGAGGGCTGTAACTGCTTCGTCAACTAGCAGCTTCATCTTGTCAGAGGTCATTAGTCTGTGGGATTTTTTTGGCGGCTTATGATCCTACGTGAATTTGATTGATTTTGTCTAGTCAATATACTTTTGACCAGCAATTCTCATTATGAAAAATTAACTACTGTTGGGAGGGAGATCTAACTCCAAACCTTGAATCATAAAAGTCAAAAGATGATCCCAACTATCAAAAACAAGATATCGAGTCAAGGCGCGTAAATCGTTAAAAAAGGTTTTGCGGGTTGGCAAATGAGAGCGCAATAACTGGTACTTGTCATCGACCAATTCCAATAACGTGTGAAATAGTAGGGACAAAATATTGAGGGTGGCTAGGAATGAAGCAAGATGCTCCTTGCCATGTCCAAAGTTGTGTTCTAGGTTGTAGCCCTTAGTTTTGAGAGTATTGTTATTCTCATTTTCCACTTTCCAACGAGTACGACCAGCCAGCACGATTTCCACCACTGTTTGCTCAGTAATCAGGTGATTGGTGGCAAAAGAGTTTTTGTAAACTACCTTGCCATCAGGTCTAGTCACAGTTAGTTCACACCAGTTAACCAGCAAAGCATCGTCACCATCTTTGATAGGTAGCCCATTGACATATTGGTAGGTATAGGTCTCTTGAACTTTCCCTGTCCACTTATTGACAACCACCGTTGGCAAAGCAATCCCTTCTATATGCTCATAGATAGTGGGGTGAGATTCGGGGCGGCAGACTAAGATGAAGTTGAACTGTTGCTCTAATAGCATTTGGCAGAGGGGTTGGCGAGAATAAAGGTCATCACCCAAAACAGTTACCTTGAATGCACTGTACTTACTGCCATGTTGTAACAACCATCTTTTGGCGGCTGTATTCTCACAGTCTTGCTTGTCATTTCCATCCTGCGGCACAATAAATTCTGGTACTAGGGGAATCACTTGCGATTGATGTGGACTGACGATAACTGGCGTAACTACGCTATGAAAATAATGAATTTCTCCTGATTTCATTTTCCTACTCGAACAATGGTGACAGTGTATTTGTTTTGAACTAAAGTACTCTGTCCCATCTAGCGCCATTAATAGATTGTTGGCGAATCCTCGAAATCTTTGCAGTTTCCCCTTTTGCTCTATCGTCTCCAAGATTGTCTCGAACACTGGAAACATTTCTTTAGGTTGCACTGGGTCTAGCAAGTCTCGGATATGGTTATCCGTTGGTATTTTATGCACCCCAAATAAACTTTGGGCGTTGCTTCGCCCTTTTGTCTGCTCCATTGTCCGCTGGTAAGACAAGAATGATGGACTTTGAGTGAAAAATACACTGAATGCACTCATGGCTGCATCTTCCATGCCATAGCGACTATTTTTGCCTGTCCGCTTGTCTGGCAATGATTCTAGTTGTTGTCGGAAAATTTCTACAATTCTGTCGAATGAGCCTTGTGCTTTCAAAGCTCTTCCCCTAAATCAATCATCATGTTATTTACAATATCCCTATATCAACGGTTTGACTAGCCTTCGTTCATAATGAGAATTGCTGACTTTTGACTTTTTAGGTTTGTTAGCAAAGCCCTGTAATTTGTTCTAAGCATTATGACGATTGCTGTCGTAAAGTATAGAGATATGACAAATTTTTCAAATTTTTGAGGGAAAAGCTTTGCCTACGTTGGGAGTAAACATCGATCATATTGCGACGATTCGTCAAGCTCGCCGAGGTGTCGAACCCGATCCCGTCGCGGCAGCAGTAATCGCCGAATTAGCAGGTGCGGATGGGATAACTGTCCATTTACGTGAAGATCGTCGTCATATTCAAGAGCGAGATGTCCGATTACTCAGACAAACTATCCGTACTAGACTCAACCTCGAAATGGCAGCAACCCCTGAAATGGTCGCGATCGCCCTTGATGTCAAGCCTGACTATATTACCCTCGTACCTGAACGGCGCGAAGAAATCACGACAGAGGGTGGTTTAAATGTAAAGGCACAATGCGATCGCTTGGGTAAATTTGTGCATCAATTGCAAGGTGCAGGTATACCTGTGAGTCTGTTCGTTGATGCTGAGCCAGAGCAATTGCAAGCTTCCGCAAGAACTGGCGCAAAATTTGTGGAATTACATACAGGTACTTATGCCAACGCCAAAAATGAAGAAGAGCATACCCGTGAGCTAGAACTATTGACTAAAGGTGGAGAATTAGCAATTAGCTTAGGACTAAGACTGAATTCAGGGCATGGCTTAACCTATTGGAATACTCGTCCTGTGGCACAAATAAAGGGAATGGAGGAGTTAAACATTGGACATAGCATTATTAGCCGTGCCGTGTTAGTTGGCTTAGATAAGGCGATTCGGGAAATGAAAGAGCTTATAAATTCATAAAAGAAGAGGGTGCTAAAGCACCCTCTTCTTTATTTATACAGGTTTGTTGTCTTCCTGTGACTTTTCCGAAGAATCGCTATGATTGTCATTTGAGTTGTTATGGGCGGTGTCATGATTGCCGTTTAAGTGATCATGATTCAGGCGATCGCCATTTCTGGAATCACCATGAATATCATGAAAGCGATGGTCATGATTGCCATACTCAGCAACTAGTGCAGATTCAACAATACTGACAGCTTTAGGATCATGGACATCTAATCGCATCCGTTTCTCAATCGTCTTCACGACAATATATAGAATCGGAACGATGAAGAGGCTTAATAAGGTTGCCACACACATACCACCCATCACCGCAGTCCCAATCGACTGACGAGCCGCTGCACCCGCACCTGTGGCAATCACCAGAGGCACAATACCGATCACTGTCGCAAAGGCAGTCATCAAAATGGGGCGCAAACGTTGTCTCGATGCTTCGAGTACGGCTTTGGTAATACTCAAACCTCTTTCATGCAATTGATTAGCAAATTCCACAATCAGAATGGCGTTCTTACTTGCCATCCCGATCAACATTACTAAACCGATTTGGGTATAAACATCATTAGCAAAATTGGGACTCGATAATCCACGGAACATTACCGCTAAAAGTGCGCCCAGTACGGCAAGGGGCACAGTGAGCATAATGATCGTGGGATCGATGTAGTTTTCGTATTGAGCCGCCAGTACTAAAAATACAAAGACAAGTCCTAAACCAAAGATAAAGAAGGCACTACTACCCGAACCAATTTCTTCTAAAGATAAGCCCGACCATTCATAGCTAAAGCTCTTGGGCAGAACTTCCTTAGAAATCTTGTTCATAATGTCGATCGCTTGTCCTGAACTGACTCCCGGCGCGGTATTACCTGTAATTTGTACAGATCGGAAGAGATTATAGTGATTAATAATCGAAGGACCCACGGTTTGGGTGACTTTAACTAAATTGCTGAGGGGAATCAATTGTCCTGTCCGCGATCGCACATAAAGCTTATTAATATCGTCAGGGTTAGCACGGAATTGAGCATCGGCTTGGACATAGACGCGATAGGTACGCCCAAAAGTATTGAAATCATTGACATATTGGGAACCGAGCAAAGTCTGCAAGGTGTTGTAAATATCTTGCAAAGATACTTGCAGCGCATTCGCCTTAACGCGATCGACATCAACGGTTAACTGTGGCGTGTTGCCATTAAAGCTTGGACGTAGCCCCGCCAGCATTGGGTGATTGGGATCAGGGTAGGTACTTGCCTTGCCTAATAAAGCTCCCATTGTCTGCTCGATGACGGGGAAACCTTGGTTCGCCTTGTCCTGTAATTGATATTCAAAACCACCGTAGTTGCTCAAGCCTTGAATTGCTGGTGGTGGAAAGGGAACCACAAAGGCATCTTTAATGGAAATGAGGGAAGGTAGTAAACCGAATGGCTTGGGCGTAAATCCACCAATAATATCTGCTGCCGAGCGCGATCTTTCTTTCCAAGGCTTCAGCGTGGTAAACACAATGCCATTGTTGGGCGTATTGCCACTAAAGCTAAATCCTGCGATCGCGAAAATATTTGAGATTTCAGGATAAACAGGTTCTCCCTTTTCATCCTTACGCCGCATGATGCCTTCGATATTTTCCAATACCTTTTCCGTGTAATTAAGCGATACACCTTCGGGAGCTTGGACAATCGTAATGAAATAGCCCTGATCTTCCTGAGGCAAAAAGCCTTTTGGCACAACCGTATAGACCCAATAGGTCAGGAATAGGGATGCTACAAATAGAATCATCATGATTCCTTTGAGCTTGGTTGCCCTGACTAGTACCCAGTTATAGTTATGGCGGATACCATCAATCACCCAATTCACCCGATCAAAGAACCAATTGCTACGTGGTGCTTCCTGTTTTAATAAGAAAGCCGCTAAGGTTGGGGAAAGGGTCAAGGCGTTAAAAGTAGAAACAGCGATCGAAAAGGCGATCGTTAATGCAAACTGTTTATACAATTGCCCCGTTGTTCCAGGGAAAAATGCAACAGGGACAAACACCGCAATCAGTACCATCGAGCTAGCAATGACCGCGCCCTGCAATTCATTCATCGCCGCGATCGCAGCTTTAACAGGGGTTTCTCCTTTTTCTTGAATGCGGCGCGTCACGTCCTCTACAACCACGATCGCATCATCAACGACCAGACCTGTGGCAAGGGTCAAGCCAAATAGGGTCAGAGTATTGATATTAAAATTCAGCAGCTTGATGAAAATGAATGTCCCAATCAAGGAAACGGGAATAGCGATCGCGGGAATTAAAGTAGAGCGCCAATTTTGCAGGAACAGATAAATAATGACGATGACGAGAGCGATCGCAATTATGAGTGAAATAATGACTTCCTCAGTTCCCGCTTCAATGAAACTAGTAGTGTCAAAAGCAACTTCATAATTTAACCCAGGGGGAAAAGTTGGTTTCAACTCTTCTAAAACATGTTTTACCGCTTTCGCTACATCTAAGGCATTGGCATCGGGTAATTGCGATACACCTAAACCAATCCCACGAGTACCATTAAACCTCAGAGCTGATCCATAGTTTTCTGCACCTAGCTCTACCCGTCCGACATCACGGAGCTTGATCAGGGAGCCATCACTCGCAGTTTTAATCACAATATCCGAGAATTCTTCAGTGGTTTTTAAACGCCCTGTAGCGGAAATTGATAGTTGATATTGTTGATCGGGGAGATTGGGTTGCTGTCCAATTTGTCCGACACCCACCTGCAAGTTTTGTTGCTGAATGGCAGCTACGACATCCTGAGCCGTTAAACCTCTTGCCGAGAGACGATTAGGATCAAGCCATACCCGCATGGCATACTTGCGCTCACCAAAGATGATCACATTACCAACGCCTTTGACTTTCTTAATCGCATCGACAATGTAGAGATCAGCGTAATTACTCAAATATAGATCGTCATATTCTCCCTTCTCGGCATACACACCGATCGCAAAGAGAAACCCTGAAGACTCTTTACTAACTCTGACTCCCGTTTGTTGGACTGGAGCAGGTAGCTGTGATTGCACACTGGAGACACGGTTTTGCACATCCACGGCAGCAATATCTTTGTTTTTGCCTAGGTCAAAAACTAGATTGACAGAACTAGTTCCATTATTGGCACTGGTGGAAGTGATGTAGCGAACTCCCTCAATCCCATTCAATTCTCTTTCGAGAATATTGGTAACTGTAGATTCCACAACTTCGGCATTTGCACCGACATAGTTTGCCGTAACCGTTACCTTAGGTGGCGTAATTTCAGGATATTGAGCGACAGGTAAGATAAAGATACAGGCTGTTCCCAATAATGTGATGATGACAGAACAAACTGTCGCAAACACAGGTCGTCTGATAAAAAAGTCAGATATGGATAGCAGCATGGCTGAGATGTAAGAATGAAGAGTTAAGCAATAGATCTAGCCACTGACTGCTGAAATATTTTAATTAATACTGAGCTAGGATAGGCATTGCCAAGCATCGCCCATCCTAGCCAAGTATATTCTATGACAAACCTTACTGCATCTGTTGGGACATACGGCTACAGCGCTTTGCGTTTTCTCAAAAAACAGATAAATTTTGAAAAAGCTTGCTTCGCAAGCTTTTTCAAAATTTATCTGTACTACACAAACCCTAAATAGGCTGTAATTTTCAGTTTTGAGCGATCGCGTGGAGAGTGGCAGAAATACTCACTACCCAACTTTTGGAAGTTTAGGCAAAAGCAAGCAAAATATGGGGCAATAACAATACCCCAGCAATGATTAGAGCCGCGATCGCCGCAATTAACACGGCTCCTGCGGCACAGTCCTTAGCAATTTTGGCTAACTGATGAAACTCACGACCCACGGTCAAATCTACTACCGCTTCTAAAGCTGTGTTTAGTAATTCCAGTACCAAAACTAAGGCGATCGTCAAGCTAATAATCGAGCAAGCTACAGCCGACAGCTTGAAATAAATACTGAGGGATAAAGCGATCGACCCGATGATTACATGAATCCGAAAATTCCTCTGAGTACGAAAAGCATAGCTCACGCCTTGTCCAGCATATTTAAAACTAAGAAATAAATTTGTGGCAATTTGAAAAGAATTAATGCGCTGGCTTGCTATCTCTTCAGATTCTTCAAACTCGTCGATCTGCGTCATTTGCTCAGATAAAAAAGGCGATTGGGGCGATTTGATTACAAATATTCTTGAGAGCGGTAAATCAATATTCATGGATCATTTTCCAATTAGATTTTGCCAAGCAATTGTCAAGATTCTGCCCAATAGTTTACCCAACTTATGCCCTCAATCATAGCTATTTTCAAATATCAGCCCAAAAAATCACCATATATTAAGTTATTCTTTGCAATTGTTGATATCATCTTGATTTATAGTGAAATTAGGCTTAGCATTAAATCTTGTTGTTTGAGCATCGCTTCTAAGCTTTCATCATCTGGATGATCCCATCCAAGTAAATGCAGTATTCCATGAGCTGCTAGCCAAGCAAGTTCATAGACTAGTGAATGTTCTCTTTCTTCTGCCTGACGGATTGCTGTCGTTTGGGAAATGATAATATCACCCAAATTAGTTGGCTCAACATAGTCGTCATCTATGGGAATCTCTGGAAGTTCCGACTCTAAAGCAGCAAAGGATAGAACATCCGTTGGTCGATCCTGTTGACGGTACTGCAAATTTAGTTGTTGAATCGTCTCATCATTGGTAATAGATAGGGATAGCTCGTATTCTCCCTCTTCGATTTCCTGTTCATCTAATAGATACTTTTCCCAAACAGAAAACCATTCTTGCCACTGCTCCAATGAGATTGGATGCTGAGCGATAACTTCGGGATAGATTTCGCAATATAGATCAATGCTCAACTCTCAATAACCTCAATCAACAAAAAATTAAAATTAATCCAATCTGTCTAATAGAAATTAAAAGACAATCTCATTTCAACAAAAGTATAAACCTGACATAAACATACAAAAGCTTACTAGCAGTTTAGATAAAAAAGAATCTCAATAAGTACTTGGCTCAAGTATTTCTAATTAATAATTATTCTTATCTTGTTGTTAGGTATAGACTTTTAAACATAAATGCCAAAAATTTGTATCATCACATAACAGTATTTCACCATCAAGTTACTAATGAAAAGCGATCGCTAAACCGAATAAGATGGCAATCACACCAAAAATGGTTAGAGAAAAATGAAATAGTGATGTGCCACCTTTCTTAACCATATTACGCATAGCAAGTTTGACGAAACTATCTTGTGGCTTAGCATTAGCTTTGACATCATGCTTGTTAATGTCGTTATTGACACTATCGTTGCTAGGAGAATTAGATTGAAGATTTAGATCGTTGCTCATGATTTTAGTTGCAATAATTTATCGAAATTTCAAAAATGGTTGATGAATATTTAGTAGCTAGGTAATACAGGCTACATAGTCAGATTGCTGATTTTAGAAAGCAACCTTCATAGCCATGACAAATTAATCAGAAATTGATACTGTTATTATTGTATTCCCTTAAAAAAAGTTAATCATCAATTTTTTCTATATCCTATATGATTAAAAACATATCGTTTTGGTATTTTATCAAGATGATTAGTACAAAATCAGTATAAGTAATTTTGCTGTTGTGTAGCACGGGTAACACAGGCAGAATTTAGATGCCGAACATAGTTAATTCAAGGAGAACATTACTATGGCAGTCGAAAAAGTCAACTCTTCCTCTAGTCTAGCGGAAGTTATTGATCGTATTTTGGATAAGGGCATTGTCATTGATGCATGGGTACGAGTCTCATTGGTGGGAATCGAACTGCTATCAATTGAAGCTCGCGTTGTCATTGCCTCTGTGGAAACATATCTTAAATATGCTGAAGCAGTTGGTCTCACAGCCTCGGCGGCAGTACCTGCTGCTTAGTAAAGTATATCTAGCAATGCTAGTCATAAGTTACTAAACAATAGATCTATTAGCCTACCGAATTCTTTTTTACTCCCTTCTCACTAATAAATATCTTGTTGATTTTGTAATTTATTGTTGTTGATTTTTTATTAACAAAACAGTAAATCTTGGGCGTTGCGAAACATAGTAGTGATTTACTGAATTTACCCGTGGAGTAGCGTCCCCGTACCTACCCTATGATATTTTGGACAACCACGGGGGGTTGTCCCTAACAGTTTCATCATGAAAATAATGCAACACCAAGCAAGTTGTTAGCAGGGTATTGATGTAGTGAGGAGGGGTATAAGTTCTCATATTTTGATTTTGGGGTTCGACTCAGTTTATTGATAGATGAAACAGTTTAGGCGAGCAAAGTTGAGCGATCATTTTGCACGGGTGGTTGTTTATAGAGTCGAATCTATGTTGATTTGATAAATTTGATTTGAAAGAGTAAATTTGAGGATAACGTTATGGCTTCTTTGATGCAAGGATTTGCAGAAGCAAGGCAACAACGGCTACAGGAGCGTGCAAAATTTTTAGCTGAGCAACAGTTAGCGCGACAAGAGCGAGAAAAAGCTTTACAAACACAGTCAGAGGCTACGGCTGCTTACTTAGCTCATGCTGAGCAGACTCGTCTGGCATGGGAACAAGGTAGACAAGCGATCGCTGAAAATGCTTTGGCATCTCGACAGGAAGAACTGCAAAATCGTGCTAATCAGGTATCTCAATATTTGCAAGATCTCAGTTCAAATCGTGCTCAGCAAGCTACCGAAGACAGCGAAGAACGTGCCCAAGAAGTCAGAACTCGCACTTTTAAAACGCGATCGCAGTTAAAGCATATCCACAAGGCAAGAATTCGTACAGGGCAAGCTGATCGTGCTCAACGTCAACAACTAACTCAAGAGCGAGCCGCCTTTACTCAAATGCAAATCGAAGATATTAACAAAGCGCGTTTGGCTAATGCTAAAGCTGCGGCTCAGCAAAGGGCACAGGAAACTCAGGCAAGAACAGCAGAGGTTTCGGCTCAAATACAGGCTACGAGCGAGCAAAGACTCGCTCAAGCCAAACAAGATGCTGCCTCAAGAAATCAGGAACTTAGCGATCGCGCCGCTAATGTTAAAGAATCTCTAGCACATCTCGAAGCTAATCGCCTTGCGACAGCCGAGGCTCAAGCTAATCAACTCAGTGCTTTTCGAGTCAATTTAAGTAACTCAGTTTGGGCAGGCTCGCGTTCCTTAGCAGTGCCTCAGCCTGTGACCAAGGTAGTATCAAACCCCATTCCTGAGCGCACAGATACCCCTGCTAAGTCTAAGAAGAAAGCTGCTAAAGAACCAGAAACTGTTGCACCACCAGTAGCAACCAAACCAGTTGAGGTTAAGGAAACTCCTAAAGAAACTCCCAAGGAAGCTCCTAAGTCTTCTGGTAAAATCGAGCAATTTGTGGTTGACTATGTGGCTCAACTATCGACAAACTCTAGCCTATTAGAAGTCGTTAATGATCGCGACACCGTTAGAGATTTACTGGCTCAAGGTGCAAACACGCTCAAAGTCGATCCTTCTGATATCCTGAACACCTTACTACAAATGGCAGAAGGCTCATCAACATGACCACAGTTCTCCATGCCAATGCGCGTCAATTTGTCAGCACGGAATTTACTAAGCAAATTGTCCGTCGGGCGCTACGCTATTTACAATCGGGCTTTGCAATTCATTTGCGCGGGCCTGCTGGTACAGGCAAAACTACTTTAGCGATGCACCTTGCAGGCTTAGTCGGTAGACCAATGGTTTTGATCTATGGTGATGAAGACTTGCGATCGTCGCAATTGGTTGGTTCTAACTCAGGCTATTCCCGTAAAAAAGTTGTCGATAACTACATCCATTCAGTTTTGAAAGTTGAAGACGATCTGCGTCAAAATTGGACAGACTCGCGTTTAACTTTGGCAGCCAAGGAAGGCTTCACGCTGATTTATGATGAGTTTAACCGATCGCGACCTGAAGTAAATAACGTATTGCTCAGCGCTCTCGAAGAGAAGCTCATCGTCTTGCCTCCCGACAGTTCCCAATCGGAATATGTGCGGGTACATCCCTTGTTTCGAGCAATCTTTACTTCTAATCCTGAGGAATATGCAGGGGTACATCCCACACAGGACGCGCTACTCGATCGCATGATCACCATTAACATTGGTGAAGCGGACGTTGAAACCGAAAAGCAAATCTTAGTAAATCGCGTAGGCTTAGATCGCAGTCAAGCCCTGAAATTGATCAACTTGATTCGTGGTTATCGTCGGCAAGTGCAATGTAGCAAAGCATCGAGTTTGAGAGCCTGTTTGTTGATTGGTAAGATTTGCGTTGAGCATGAAATTCCTGTCTCTGGCAAAGATGATGACTTCCGCGCACTGTGCTTTGATGTGTTGATTTCTCGCTATGGTAGTGGTGAGCCTGAGTCGGAACTTGGACTCGCTAAATTATTGGATCAAATACCTTAATGTCTCAAGCGATTAAATCTCAAGCAATAAACACTAGTACAACTGGCTCTTCCCTTGCCGATATTCTGGAAAGAGTATTAGACAAGGGCATTGTCATTGCGGGTGATATCACAGTGTCCGTGGGCAGTGTGGAGTTGTTGAGTATCAGAATTCGGTTGCTAGTAGCCTCGGTGGATAAAGCGAAGGAAATCGGGATTAACTGGTGGGAATCTGATCCCTATTTGTCTTCGAGAACGCAGGAATTACTCGCTTCTAACCAACAATTATTAGAGCGTGTAAATTTATTAGAAAGAGAATTAGCCGCAGTTAGGCAATTAGAGGGAAATCAAGAAAAGTAGCTTCATAAAGTTTTGAGGGGTTCAATTTGCCTATAGGCAAATTGAACCCCTCAAAACTTTGTTGGTTTTATAGATAATTCAAATAAGAACTACAGCTTCGACTTCGCTCAGCTAGCTTACACCGATGGCTGAGCGAAGTCGAAGCCCCTCTGCAAATTATTTACAGCAAATTCCGATCAAACCCGCCACAGGAAGAGTAATCTAGAAGCATCACGAAATAGAAATAAAATATGGCAGCATATTCGCGCTTATTTACGGGAAAAGATATTAAGTGCATGGCAAAACAAAGAAAATACGCAGAGAGATTTGGCAAAACGATTTAAAGTAAGTTTATCTTTTGTGCGAGATTTATTGCGTCGGTATCGAGAAACAGGTGAAATCGCCGCAAAACCGCAAGGAGGAGATCGACGATCCAAAATTAAAGGCAAGAATGAAGAATTAGTGAAAGCAATTGTTAGAGAACAAAATGATATATATCTGCGAGAGATAAAAGAAAAACTCCAAGAAAGCAAAGAAATTAAGGTGAGTGTATCGAGTTTAAGCCGTACTCTCAAGCGATTGGATTTAGGACGTAAAAAAAAACTTTAGTAGCCAGTGAACAAGCCACAGAGAGAGTCCAAAAATTGCGCTATGAGTTTCGGAGTTGGCTCGATACAATAGATGTAAAAAACCTTGTATTCATTGATGAGACAGGACTAAATCTGGCGATGACAAGGTTCTATGGCAGATGTGAAGGGGGAGCAAGAGTATATGACGACCGTCCAAGCAACAAAGGCAAGAACATTACTTTAATCGGCGCAATGAGTGATACTGGGTTGATAGCAGCAATGACTTTTGTGGGCAGTTTAAATACTGCAAGCTTTTTAGTTTTTATTGAAAAAATATTATTGCCTCAATTATGGGTTGGAGCAATTGTTGCTATGGACAATTTGCCAGTACATTACGCAGAAATTGCGAAAATCTTAATTGAATCTGTTGGGGCTAAGGTCAAGTTTCTCCCTCCTTATTCTCCTGACTTATCACCGATTGAGTTGTGTTGGTCAAAGTTAAAGGAAATTATTCGTTCAGCTAAAGCTCGTACAATCGAGGCTCTTGATGCGGCAATTACTTCGTCTATTCAGACTATTACTGATGAAGATGCTCTTAATTGGTTCCATCATTGTGGCATCTGCTTTGAGCCTTTTAGGTAGCTTCTTTTGTGGCGGGTTTGATCAGAATTTGCTGTAAAACAACTATAATTTTGTTGTTTACACTGTGGAGTTTATGAACTTCTTTAAACAGATTAAAGAAATAGCTAAGGCAAATCCGCTCAAAAATGCTCCATAAATGACAGGAATTTCTCCTAATGCAATAACACCACTTGCAAAAATTGCTGTTGCTAAACCACTGCCACCGAAATATAATCCCGTCCCAAAGCCAGCTTGATGTGGCGGAACCATCGCTAAGGCTAAGGGAATCGTATTAGTTAAAACTAAACCTAGCGCGATAGAAGCGATCGCACTTATCAATATTAAATAAATTCCATTTTCGCTCAGTAATGAAAGCGTAAGACAACCAGCAATTATGGTTAATCCGCAGCCCATACCAAAAGCTGTTTTCTGTCTACCAAATAGCGATCGCAAAGGTAATGTCGCCAAACCAGCAATTAACAGAATTGCCGATTGAGAATATTCCACTGGAAGATGAGCAATTGCTGCAAAAAGATGATGGGGGAGGATATGGAGCAACAAATTAATTTCTAAGCCTGAGCCTAGACCGACCAAAAAGGGCAAGCTGTAGGCGATCGCCGAATTTGGCGTTAAATTTGCGATGGTAAGTTCGGGGCTTGTTGCTGTAGCTAAATGTCTGGGCATGGATGACCATAGCAACACTGAACCAATTAAAAGCGCGATCGCTCCCAAAATAAAAGTGAGGGAAGCACCAATCTGTTTGAGAATTAATCCCAGTATGGGGCTAGTCGCGCTAGTAATTGCCAAAACGAGAGCCAAAACGGAATTAGCTTGAGGTAGTTGACTCGTTGGTGCAAATCCCTGAAGTAAAGCGATCGCAGGTCCCCGAAAGATAATCATGGCGATTACCCAAATTGTCATCATTACTGGCACAATCCACCGCAGTTGCTCCGCAAGTTGCGCTTCGACCAGCCAAGAAACAATTACAAAAATGAGTCCTGCGAGAGTCACGCCCACCGCCACCTGTGGTAGACGACTCCCAAATCGACCGAGAAGGCGATCGGAAAACCAGCCGACAATTGGTTCCACAACTGCCCCCAATAATCCCTGAAAAATGCCTAACCATGCGGCTAAATCCACAAATCCAATCTTTGCCAAAATTCTCGGCTGATAAAATCCGTAAGCAATCCAGCTAAAGGTAATTGCAGCTAATAGGACTGAGAGTCCCCAGACTTGTCGCCAAAGAATTTTAGTCGGAGGACTTGGGAAAGAAGTAGTTTGCAGCATTAGTCGCGATATTTATAATTAGTAAAATATTTGGGAAGTATTGCAAAGCAATACTTCCCAAAGTTTATTTAAACTTTGAGAATCCAATCATTGCGAGTATCTTTGCTCACAAAAGCAGCAGGAACAACATTCAGGGAAACACCTAGAGATTGAAATGCTGCGCGAATGACCGTGGCATGGGAAGCTTCAGTAGAACCAATACTTGCGCCTGCGGTGATGAGTTCAGGATTCTTGAGAGTAGCCACTTCGCGACCATAGGCGATCGCGGCATCGACCTCTAGCGCAAGGGCAAGCTTCGCAATATTCACATCGGAATCTAAATTCCCTTCACCTCTCTCAATATAGGGAGTAACGGTTTTCAGATATTCCATCTTCGCAGTTACAGGTGTACCACCTAGCTGCTTCACGACACTCGCCAGTAGGTCACGATGGGCTTTGTGATCGGATTGGTTCGCTAAAGCGATCGCCAAAACTGCCTTACCCACATTGCTGTCAGTGAGTTTACCTGCGGCAAATCCATAGGCCCAAATTGCTTGATGTTCATAAAATAGAGCCTTATTGAGTACCTTGATGTCATTAACCACATCACCCTTAGGCTGTGCCATCACCGCAGGAACAACTGCGGTACTAGCCGCAATTCCCATTGCTCCAAATAGCCCAGCTTTAATTAATTCGCGGCGCGAAGCGGAACGAGAAGATCTTTCTGTTCTAGACATGGTTTTCACCAGATAATATATAGTTAAAAAATCAGTTGTGGCTGGTCAGCGAGGGTTTTGAGTTTGCCTGTTGCCTAGTGCAACAGGCAAACTCCTAGAGATCTTTGAAATCGCTGATTCAAATAGGAATACGAAGAGGATCTGATCTTGGATTCATGCGATCGCAAATTTCTTAAAATAGATAGTGACAGCAAGCAAGATGAAGTTGCGCTCATTATTCGCATTGCCGAACAGGATCAGACAGCCCTATCAGCACTCTACGATCGCTATGCAAAAGTGATTTATACGATTGCCTATAAAATTCTTAATTCTTCAGAGGAATCCGAAGAGATCGTTTTAGACGTATTTACTCAAGTATGGAGGATTGCCAAAAACTACAATTTCCAAAAGGGTAGAGTAGATACATGGCTATTTATGCTCACACGCAGTCGCGCTCTGGATCGGCTACGTAGTCATGCAAGGTTTGACAAAGCCGTAGCAGCTTCTGAAGATGTCCTCAAGATCCACTCACACACCGATAGCCCTGAAGAAGATGTTTTACTGCAAGAGCGTAGTTCCTACATTAAAGCTTGTCTAGCCGAACTCCCCCAAGAACAGCGCTTAGTTCTAGAACTTGCCTACTTTAGCGGACTCAGCCATAGTGAAATTGCTGCGAAAACAGGTATTTCCCTCGGCACGGTAAAAACCCGTATTCGTCTGGGACTAAAAAAATTACGCGAAGCGATCGGCGACGAATGGTTTAACTTTTAGGGAAAGCTAACCATAACCACTAACCCAAATATCAACAAAGCTAACAGCTAATAGCCAATAGCTAACAGCCAAAAATCAGGATCTAAACTGCATGAACCAAGAAGAACTTCAAAATCTATTAGCCTTATCAGCCATTGCAGCGATCGCTCCTGACGAAATCCAATCCGTGGAAGAACTTGCCGCCGCATCGCCAGAAATAGATCAAGAACTGCGATCTCTCCAGAATACTGCGGCGACCCTAGCCTATACTGAAACTCCTTTAGATGTTCCTGCTGGTCTCAAACAAAGACTATTTAATCGCATCCAACAGGAAACAGAGGTTTTAGATTTTGTGGCTTTGCGATCGGGAGAACTAAAGTGGAAACCTCATCCTGTCAAAGGTTTGATGATGACTGTGTTAAAGATTGATCACCAAAAACGCGAGATATCAGCCTTAATCCGTGCGGATCAAGATGTTGAGTATCCATCTCATCACCATGCGACGGGGGAAGAAATTTTTATGCTCCAAGGCGAGTTAATCGATCGCGGCGTTACTTACAAAGCAGGGGACTATCTTTATTCCAAGGCTGGATCTATTCATGCACCAACTGCGATCGCAGGCTGTATGTTTTTTGTGAAGACATCACTGGATGATAATTTCCTTGAGTAGGAATTAAAATATAAATATAGTTGTTTTAAATAATTTGCAGAGGGGCTTCGACTCCGCTCAGCCATCGGTGTAAGCTAGCTGAGCGAAGTCGAAACTGTAGTTCTTATTTGAATTATCTATAAAATCTAAAATCTAATATATAGCGTTTTTCAGTCTAGTGAAGAGTGAAGGATGAGGTTGATTCGCAGCCTTCGGTGGAAAAAACTCTCTGTACTTCACTTGTGTGAAAAACGCCATATTTTGGGACTTGATTTTGGCTAAAATGTATAGCCTATTTTGATTTACGGGATTCTTTAAGTTGATCGTCAATGCGGCGTAAAACACCATTGATAAATCGATAGCCATCTTCACTGCTATAGCGCTTAGCTAGCTCCACCGCTTCATCGATCGCGATTTTACTTGCCACATTCAAAAACATCATTTCTGCAGTGGCAATCCGCAAAATATCTTTATCTACTTGGGCAAGGCGATCAATTTGCCAATTAACCAAGGCACTACTGATAGTTTCATCAATCTGCGTTCGCTTAGTATTTACAGTCTTGAGAATATCGATCGCATAGTTACGCACCTCATCCCTTTGCGACAAAACTAGGGTGACGGGAAACTCTAACGCCGAGCCAATATTGTTAATGGCATTTTTAGTTAGCTCGATCGCCTCGCGTACCATACCTTCGACTGCTTGAATATCTTGACGGATGTCACCTGTGCGGATTTCGCTAGAGGATATGCGTTCTTGACTGCGTTGTAACTCAGCACTAGCGGTTTGTAATAATTCTTTAGTTTCATCATGCAGCGATCGCACAACCGCAGTAACGATGTCATCAAGGGTTTTCGTCTCTAGCTTTTGGGATTGGCTAGGTAATTGGTTAATACTAAATAGTGCGAGTTCGCGGGCGATGTGGCGGGGTTGCATAGGAGAAGATAAAATTAAGCCAATTGCATATCTTATCATTCACTTTACGCACTAAAACTTATAAAAATGACTCAGACCTTTACAGCTACCCTTCATCATCACGGACAAACCTATATTGTGCCTGTCCCCGAAGACCAAGCTATTCTTGATGCCGCGATCGCTGCGGGTGTGGATTTGCCCTGCTCATGTTATGCGGGTGTATGTACAACTTGCGCTGCCCAAATTGTGAAGGGTGAAGTTGATCAAAGCCAAGGCATGGGGATTGGCGGTATGGGTGAAGAGTTAGATGCAAAGGGTTATGTTCTTCTTTGTGTTTCCTATCCCAAGTCCGATGTAGAAATCTACACCGACAAGGAACAGGAAGTATATTCAATTCGCTTTGGCTCTAGCGTGAGCGCCTAATACCTAATCTCAATCTAATCAAGAGGACGCTCTGAGTGCTTTTGATTAGATTGAATCTTTTAAAAACAAAAATCAATTCAGGCTAAGATTACCAAGTTTTCGCTTTGTTTAAAATAAAATGAAAACTGCTATAGTTCATTACTTTCGACTAGGCTTAGGAAAAGCTCAACTCTCATCTCAGCAATGAAAATAAGGGCATAAAAAATGGATGCTATGACAACACAGCAAGCAAGTAATGACTTAGATGGTTTAATTGATCGCGTAATAGCCGACGTACAACCAACGATTCTTTGTAATGACAAAGGCAACAAAGCCGTATTAATTTCTCTTGATGAGTTTTCTGCTTGGCAAGAAACTTTATATTTACTGTCAAATCCTGCCAATGCAAAACGTCTCCTCAGTTCAATTCAATCCGCAAAGTCTCAAAAAGTAACTGAGAGAGCTTTAATTGAAGAATGAAACTTACATTTACAGAAGAGGGTTGGGATGATTATTTATGGTTTCAGGAAAATTATAAAAAACTTCTAAAAAGAATTAATACTGTAATCAAAGAAGTTCTACGCAGTCCTTGTGAAGGAATTGGTAAACCAGAAAGATTGAAAGCAAATCTCTCAGGCTATTGGTCTAGACGGATCAACACTGAACATAGACTCGTTTATGAAGTACTGGATGACAGCATCATCATTATTGCTCGCAGATATCATTATCAAGATTAGTTCGTGTTATTGATCTAGCTATTTAAGACTAAATCAATAGCTATGGGATGACTTAAATCTAGGTCAGGGGGATTTTGGGCGAGATCGGCGATCGATATACCAGCAACAGGATGAATCCAATCGGCGGCGATTTCGGCTAGGGGTAAGAGAACAAAAGCGCGATCGCTCATTCTAGGATGCGGTAATACTAGTTCGGGCGAGTCAATGAGGCGATCGCCATACAGCAATAAATCAAGATCAAGGGTTCTAGCTCCCCACCGTTCACGGCGTTCGCGTCCAAAAATTTGCTCTATATAAAACAAAGCACGTAATAACTGCAACGGATTGAGAATAGTTTTTAAAATTGCACAACCATTAATGTAATCAGGCTGTGGTGCAGAATTTGGTAAGGTAATTGCCTTGGTGCGATACCAACGCGAAACCTTAACCACCTCGATTTCGGGATGATTAGCGAGTCGAGCGATCGCTGCTTGGACAATTTTTTCGGAGTCCCCGATTTCACTGCTCAGGTTACTACCGAGGGCGATCGCGCAAAGCTCTGTCATGAAGTTTCATCTAATTAACAATTAAAGACGCTGCATAGCAACGTCTTTGTTGAATTATACAGCGCGATATATCCATGCAAATCTGAAGATGCTTCCCTTACTTTACATTGGTTCCTATATAGCAATGTAAGGCTTGCTTAGGACATAAAAAACAAATAAGTGAAGGCAGCACGAAGTGCTGCCTTCACTTATTTGTTTTTTGATTTGTCCTAGCTATCTCTTACGTTGCTATAGGAGTTACGCATTGACAAAAGGAAGAAAATAGGGGTTTTGAAATAGCCAGCAATAGCCTTAGCAAAAATGAGGGAAATCAGCAAACCATCAACAGCGAAATGTGACTTGAACAAGTACATCTTGTTTTTACCGTCAGAGCCAAAACAGGTAAGTTGTGGGCGTTGTACATTTTTCTTGACAGGCTTGGTAATTTAAGTTGTGAGGTTCAGAGATTTTCTGTTGCCTCTGAACTCATGTAGGATTGCTGTAGACCAAAATATAGTTAAAGAGCGTGCAATCTTCTAAATTTATTTCGACTGAATCAGAGCATTTATCGCTTGCCGATCGCATTGAATCTTTTAAAGCAGGGTTTCTTGGCGCGATCACTAGTGTTTTCGCATTTTTTGCGATCGCAATTTTGCATCACTTTTTGCAGAATATGCTGGCGAATGAACCTGTGCAACTGATTAGCAGCTTCGAGCTTAGTAACCCCTTAATTTTGTTGATCAAGCTAGCAATGATTGGCTTTGCAGGTTTTTTGTTTGCAGTCACCTATCGCTACATTGTGCGGCGCGATCGCAACTCCCATCTCAAATCAGGGGCAATTTTAGCATTTGCCTGTATTCGTTCCTTTGCCACAGTTGATCACGAATTAACTTCACTTATACAGTTGCCTTTTATTTCCATGTCATTAGCGATCGCTATTTTGTTAGGAGAAAATATTGCATGGTTAGCGATCGTACAAGGACTGATCGAAACTGCGATTCAACACAAATGGATTACCGCTTTTGGATCCGATTAAATGTAATTAAATATAAAGGTGGCGCGATGCAATACCCCGTCATTAATTCAGATTCGTGTTGTGAGCTACAGTCGCAATGTCATCTATAGCTCACAATAGTTGCGATAGTCCTATGGGTAGCGATCGCGATCGCGTATAAGCAATGAAACCCCGCATTATCGTCTGTGGTCTAGACCGAACGGGTTATAAGATTTTGACCCTGCTCAAGCAGCAAGGTTGTTTTGTGATTGGCATTCATGACAAGCCTATTCACCAAGCGGATGCAGAAATTGTCATTGGAGATTTGGCGGCGGCGGAGACTTTGCTAGCCGCAGGAATTCGAGATGCTCAGACCTTGATTTTGGCAGGAGCCGATGAAACCCGTAATCTCAGCATCTTGATGCAGGCGAGAGTACTTAATCCCCATGTCAGAATTATCAATCGTCTGTTTAACTCTAGTTTGGGTACACGCTTAGATTTAACCCTGCCTAATCATGTCACTATGAGCGTTGCGGCTCTGGCAGCTCCCGTATTTGCCTTTAGCGCTATGGGAAGCGAAGCGATCGGGCAGTTGCGCCTCTTTAACCAAATTTGGCCAATTCACGAAGAATATATCGATGAGCGTCATCCTTGGTGTGGCAAGCCCTTATCAGAGTTTTGGGAAGATCGGACGCGGATGTTGATCTATTACCTTCCCTACGATGAGGCTAGAGTTGATCTCGTAAGTGCTGTACTCAGTGGGCGCACATTGCAGATCGGCGATCGCCTCTTGCTAGGCACACAACCCAGCGTCAGAACTGCCTCGCGTCCGATCTTGCAAAAAATCTCAAAGTTGTTTATGGGCTTTCGTCATTTTCATGAACATGGAAAAGCAGTTTTATTTACAGCGATCGCTCTTTTGCTAACAATTTTTTCTGCAACCTTGGTATATACGAGTTTGCAATTAAAGATTTCCTTTGTTGATGCCCTCTATTTTTCCGTGGGAATGATTACGGGAGCAGGCGGCAATGAGCAGGTAGTAGAACATGCTACTGATAGCATCAAAGTTTTTACAATCATCATGATGCTGATTGGTACAGCAGTAATTGGAATTTTCTACGCGATTCTCAATGATTTTATTCTCGGCTCACGGTTACGGAACTTCTGGGATGCTGCACGAGTACCACAACGTAATCATATTGTGATTTGTGGTTTGGGAAGTGTGGGTGTACAGACAGCCATGCAATTAGTGAACTATGGTTACGAAGTTCTCATCATCGAACGCGATCCTAATAATCGTTTTTTAGATACGGTGCGATCGCATAATATCCCTGTCATTCATGGTGATGCGAGTCTGCCTGCTACGCTCAAAGCTGCCAATCTAGATAAAGCCGAAAGTTTACTTGCTGTCACCAGCAACGATACAGCGAACCTTGAAATTGCTCTCAATGCCAAAGGAATTGCTCCCCGTTGTCGTGTAGTTGTGCGCTATGACGATCCCTATTATGCAGGTATGGCGCAGGAAGTATTTGATTTTGAGGCAGTACTTAGTCCTCCTGAAATTGCGGCTCCTGCTTTTGCTTCCTCCGCTTTAGGTGGACGTATTCTCGGTAATGGCATTGTCGCCGATAGTCTCTGGGTAGCGATCGCTACGATGATTACGCCCAATCATCCCTTCTGCGGCAAACCTGTATGTGAAGCTTCAATGACTGCGGATTTTGTACCGCTTTATATTGAAACTGCCTGTCAAACAATTCACGGATGGAATTTGCTAGAAGCTTCTCTCAGTGCAGGAGATATTCTCTATTTGACGATGCCTGCCACAAAATTAGAACAACTCTGGAGAGTTGCGCCATTTCAAGTTGCAGTTAGTTAAAGGTGAAATGTCAAAATAATTGATTAAATGCGGCGCAAAGCGCAGCCAATACTACAACCAAGCTCGTTGGTATTGCACAGGATAGTCGAAGTCCTTGATTCCTAATTGTTTGGCAGCTCTGGCAGCCCAGTAAGGATCTCTCAAAAATTCTCGACCTATCAACACAAAATCAGCTTGACCTGTACGCACAATATGATCGGCTTGTTCGGGAACCGTAATTAAACCCACAGTGGCAGTATTAATACCTGTTTCCCGACGGATGTGATCGCTAAAAGCAGTTTGATAGCCTGCACCGAGGGGAATATTTGCACCAAGTCCATTGAGAATGCCTCCTGAAGACGCATCGATCGCATCAATACCTAATGCTTTCAGTTTATGGGCAAGTTCTATACTCTGCTCAATATCCCAACTATTTTCAGTCCAATCACTTGCCGAAATTCTCACCCAGATCGGATAGCGATCAGGAACGACAGCACGAATACCAACGGCAATTTCGACTAATAAACGGATACGGTTCTCAAAATTACCTCCATAGTCATCTTCACGGTGATTGCTCAAGGGTGAGAGAAACTCATGGAGCAAATAGCCATGTGCCGCATGAATTTCGATAACTTGAAATCCTGCTTCGACGGAACGTTTTGCACCATTGATAAAGGCGGCTTTGACTCGCTCAATCCCCGCTAAATCTAAAGCTTGAGGCTCTGGGCTATTAGCATGATTAAAAGCGATCGCACTAGGGGCAAACACAGGTCGCCAACCTCCTTGACTCTCATCAATTGGCTTACCTCCTTCCCAAGGCACAGCACAACTTGCTTTACGTCCTGCATGGGCAAGTTGAATTCCTGCGATCGCACCTGCTTGATGGATTTGCTGAGTGATTTTGGTAAGTGTTTCAATATGTTGATCCGACCAAATACCTAAATCTTTGGGTGAAATCCGACCTTCAGGTTCTACTGCGGCAGCTTCGGTAAATACTAGCCCTGCACCACCGATCGCGCGACTAACTAGATGGGTAATGTGCCAGTCACTGGCACATCCATCGGTACTGGAATATTGACACATCGGCGAAACTCCAATCCGATTACGAAAAGTTATGCCGCGTTGTTGTAATGGAGTAAATAGATGAGTCATATTTTTTAGAAATGTTATCAACTTGCGCTTTCTTAAAACTCAGATAAACTTTCAAAAAGATTGTTTAGCTATCTTTTTGAAAGTTTATCTGGACTACACAAAACCTTAACGCATTGATTCACGATGGACTTTGACTAATTTAATCTCGTCATCTTCAGGGAGATATTTATTCATCATATAGACCACATACTCAGGCTTGAGATTGCTATCGGGCTTACAGCTTCCCATGAAGTGAATTGTGGGCAGATTGGGATCTGGGTTGATGACATTAATTGTGAAAATGCGATCGCGTAATTCCAGCATTTGATTACGTCCCGATTTCGATACCTTTGGCATTTGAATAGAAGTAGCCGCTAGTACACAATAACTTGCACCTTCGAGTAAATCCATAATATCCGCAGCATTGCGTTCTTTAGGAGTAATAAAGGCACAGGTGAGCGTATATTCTGCAACTTCTAGAATCGAGTCTAGGGAAGGAGAATGCACGGGAATTTCTTCAATGGCATAGATTGGTAAATCATTGTCTAGTTCTGACTTGAAGCGTTCTTGAAATTCCTCAATAGGAATTACTTGCGTCAGTTCAAAATCAACAAACTCGGCACTACTGGTTTGACCTAGAGGCAGAGCCTTAGCAATGGAAATCCGTGGTAATGGATTAAAGCCTTCGGTATGAGCAATGGGCAGAGCCGCACGACGTGCCGCACGCTGGAAGAAGCGTTGTAAATCTAAATGGGAAATCAAACTCATATCGCCCAATTTGCCAAACTTAAGGCGAATGCGTTGCACTCTTGGCGGAACTTTGGGCTTCTCTAAAGAAATTGGCGGAACTTCGGGGGGGGGGATCACCTCGTTATGACCAAATTCAGGACCACAGACACCGCACTCCGAGCAACCACCGAAGGAACAATCGGGAATTACCTTAGCAGCGATCGCTCTTTCCCAATCTTCGATCAGCCATTGCTTGTCAATGCCCGTATCAATATGATCCCAAGGCAAGGGATCGGGAATTTTTAACGATGGCGCATCCCAAACCAGATCCGCCTCAGCGATCGCCTGTGTCCATGCGCCAAAAGCTTTATCACTATTCTCAAACCATGAGTCCATGCCTGCGCCCAGTTGCCATGCGCGATAGAGAACTTTACCTAAACGGCGATCGCCTCGTCCGACAAAATCCTCCATCGCACTAATGCGAACTTCGGTGTAATTAACCTTCACGCCACTCAAGCGACGGAATTCTTTGCGAAGTAGCTGCTGTTTCCGCACAAATTCACCACTAGAAACGGTGTGCCATTGGAAAGGTGTATGGGGCTTAGGTGTGAAGTTAGAAATAGTCAAATTAAAGGAGATTTTCTTTCTTCCCTTTTGCGAACATTCCTGTTGTAGCCACTCCACTGTATTGACGATGCCAATTACATCCTCATCGGTTTCTGTCGGCAATCCAATCATGAAATAGAGCTTGACCTTATCCCAACCTTCGACATAGGCAGTTTTAATGCCCTGTAGTAATTCTTCATCAGTTAAGCCCTTATTAATTACATCCCTTAGGCGCTGTGTGCCTGCCTCTGGCGCAAAGGTTAGCCTCTGCTGACGACCATCACCACTACGGAGCATATGGGCGATATTTTCATCAAAGCGATCGACCCTTTGACTAGGAAGCGATAAAGTAACATGTTCATCTTTGAAGCGATTCTTAATCTGCACTCCCACTGATGGCAAAGCCAAATAATCGGAACAAGAGAGGGAAAGCAACGAAAATTCGTTATAGCCCGTTTCCCGAATCGCTCTCTCAATCGTATCGACCACCTTCTCAGGATCGACATCACGGGCTGGGCGGGTAAGCATCCCCGGTTGGCAAAAGCGACAACCGCGAGTACAGCCTCTTCTAATTTCGATCACAAGGCGATCATGGACAGTCTCAATTAAGGGAACTAAGCCGATGCTATGCTCAGGGCTTGGGGTGGCGACACGGCGCAGAATGCGTGGCGAAACATCTCTGCGATTAGGTTTAATCGCTCCCGTTCTTTCATCCAGATCATAGAATTCGGGAACATAAACTCCATCAATCTCATTGGCAAGATCTAGCAAAGTCTCACGGCGAGTTTTGCCCGCTAGCTTCGCCGCTTTCACGACTTCCCCAATTTCTGGTAATAATTCTTCGCCATCACCGAGGGCAAAGAAATCAAAGAAATCGGCATATGGTTCAGGATTAGAAGTAGCGGTTTGTCCGCCTGCAAAGATTAATGGACATTCCTCAATACTTAACTCACTACGCTCTCGCCATGTCATCGGAATTTGAGCAAGGTCAAACATTTCCAATACATTGGTTGCGCCTAGCTCATAGCTAAGGCTAAAGCCTAAAATGTCAAATTCCCGCAGCGATCGCTTGGACTCAACGGCAAACAACGCAGTCTGAGTTTCGCGGAGCTTTGCCGATAGATCGGGGGCAGGAAGATAGGCGCGATCGCATAGCTGCCCATCTTTAGAGTTAATAATGCTGTAAAGGATGATATGTCCCAAGTTTGATGCGCCCACCTCATAAATTTCAGGATAGGTGAGCGACCAACGCACGATCGCCTGATCCCAAGGCTTATGCACTGCACCAAACTCGTTACCCAAATAACGGGCAGGTTTCAGGATTTCAGGGGTTAGTAACTGTTCTACGGGTACGGGCATGGTTTCATGACTATATGAGCTAAACCTATTCTACATTTAGCGTGATTACGCTTTCATCTGCACAGTTATTCGTCTATTCGTCAAAATAACCCCGAAAGCGTCCTAGCTATTTGTGCTTTGTTACAGTGCTTAATTACAACGCTTTGTAATGACTTTAAGCCCAGAGAAATTTTTGAAGGTGCGGCTTTGCCACACCTTCAAAAATTTCTCTGTACTACTTTAAGCCTCAACAGGCAGTATAGGCGATCCAAAACAAGTAAAATAAGAGCATCACGAAAATGTAGATTTTTATGGCATACAGTGACTTCACGTTTAGCAAAGTCAAAGAAGCTTTTCAATTAACCATTGATGAAAAAACTAACCTTTTTGCTAATACATCTAAAGTTCAACCTTCCCAAATCCTGACTACGCTGCTTCAAGAAAATCTATCTTTTGCAATTGCGGTTGGTACTGAAAAGGCAAGATCAGAATTTATCATTGCTCAGGTATTGAGCGAAGTACGCCGCCAATTGAATTATAAAATTTCATTGTTTTCTGGCTCAGAGTTTACGGTTGATCGCGATCGCGGCTTGACGGGATTTTGCGATTTTTTGTTAAGCAGATCTGAGGAACAGTTGGAAATTACAGCGCCTGTGGTGATTATTATTGAGGCAAAGCGAGAAGATATTTTTGGTGGTGTCGGTCAATGTGTTGCAGCAATGGTTGCGGCTCAAATATTTAATGAACAGCATCATAATGAAATTCCAATTATTTATGGCGCTGTTACTAGTGGTACAAACTGGCGATTTATTAAGTTAGAACAAAATCTAGTTCAAATCGATGTGGTGGAATACTATATCAGTGAGGTTGATAAGATTTTGGGAATATTCTTAGAACCTTTGCAATCAGTACCTCAGCTTGTCAATGTCTAGATCTGTTCGCTTTTCAGTTATAGGATAATTCTATTAACGTAAGAAATAGTTTGGTGGCTCTATATTTATGCGTTGAACGATGGTTAGTCTTTCTTTATGAGAAGTTACTTCTAAAACTGCTTTTAATAATTCTGTATAGCCTAGATCAACAGCTTGATCGATTTGGGGCGTGACTTATTTGCAACGCTTCCTTCGATTGTCAATACTGGAAAAAGGCAGGGCTTTTTTGCTCTGAGGCTTTGAGAGAGGGTTTGCTATGCAAACCCTCTCTCAAAGCCTATTTTAAATTATCCTGAACTCCTGTTAGCTAACTTTTTGCCAAACTAATCTAATATTGTTACCTGTCTATCTTGACCAAAGATTATGTTTTTAACTGCAATAGCTGCTTCTGAGACTATCGACCTTGGTTTTGTGGAGCTAGGCTGGCTGAAAGTGATTTTCTTAGGAATTGTGCAGGGAATCACTGAACTATTACCAATTAGTAGCACAGCTCACCTGCGAATTGTCCCCAGTCTACTGGGATGGCAAGACCCTGGTACAGCCTTTTCCGCAGCGATGCAGCTTGCGAGTTTAGGTGCAGTTTTAGCTTACTTTTGGCAAGATATCAAAAGCTTAGTCGGTAGTTCGATTAAAGCGATCGCCCATCAAGACTATCAATCTCAATCTCTACGCTTAACTTTAGGATTATTAATTGGAACAATACCAATTGTGATCGTGGGGCTATTGCTCAAAAAGACTCTAGATGCGCCTAACTCTCCTCTACGTAGTCTTACGGTAATTGGTATTGCTTCTATTGTGATGTCTATATTATTGGCGATCGCGGAGTTACGGGGCAGTAGAAAAAGAGATTTTAAAAGACTGGCACTTTTAGATGGACTACTAGTGGGAATAGCCCAAACGCTTGCCTTAATCCCTGGAGTATCGCGCTCAGGCTCTACTCTCACCGCAGGGCTATTCCTGAATATGGAACGCGAAACTGCGGCGAGATTCTCTTTTCTATTGGGATTACCCGCAATTATTCTCGGAGGAGCCGTGGAATTACATTCCTTAAGCAAGGCAGGATTAGACCTCAATGGTTGGTTAATTCTTGGTACAGGGTTACTCTCAGCTAGTATTTCCGCATTTCTGGCTATTTTTGGGCTATTACGCTATTTAGAAAAGCAAAGCACTTGGATCTTTGTTTGGTATCGACTAATTATGGGTATATTTTTAATAATCGGCGCAGCTTTGGGTTTTCTGCGTTAACTCTTACGCAATTCAGTTAATCTCCATAATGTCCTTGTGATCGGCTCCGTTCTTGCTCTTGCCGTATCCTAACTTACTGGCTGGCTATAGCTAAATCTTTCCATGTAACATCAAATTTATGAAACTAATCCAAGAATCTGAGCAAAAATTAATTTGCAAATCAAATTCATGTGGGGTTCCTTTCGCTGGTTTTGTGGTAACTATAGGAGGTCTTATTTTATTGCTTTTGCTATTTCCAAACTTGATAGAGTGTTTGAGGGATAAGGTTTGTTATAAGATTCTCATGAGTTTTCACTCTACGAATATGCTGCAATATATTGGTGGCAGTTTGATTGGAATTTTGATGATTGCTTTAGGGCTTTTTTTATTCCTCCAGATTTCGACAAGAAGGGTGGTTTTTGATTTAGAGAAAAATCAACTTAATGTTGAGAAGTATTGGTTTTTTTCAAGAAATCTAGACAAAAGACAATATCTCCTATCAGAAATTTATGATGTGACTGTCGATATTTTTAAACAAAAAGGTGAGCCAGATGCTTATCAAGTAGTGGTTTTGCTGAATAACGGAACATCTATTCTTCTAGATCTATCGTACACTGGTAATGAAGAGTGGCATCGAGAAACGGCTAAAATGATCAAGAACTTTCTATTATTATAAAAAACCGATTTTTGCAAAATCTTGATCCAAAATAGTCGCTGCGCTAAATCCTTCCCAACGGTTGAGAATCTCAGCGTAAATACTACGGAAATCTACTTGCATTGGTAAATTCCCCTGCACCAGACTATCTAATGCAGGACTACCACCATAGAGACCACCGCGAACATTGCCCAACAACATCACAGGGGCAGCCGTGCCGTGATCGGTTCCACCATTGCCATTTTCCGCAGGACGACGACCAAACTCACTTTGCACCATAACTAAGACATTTTTCTGCATATTATGCGCTTGAATATCGCGATCGAGGGCAGCGAGTCCAGAGCCAAGGTCACTTAGTAACTGTTGATGACGGCGCACCTGTCCAGTATGTGTATCCCATCCGCCGATGGTGAGATAGACCACCTTGGGCTGTGACTCTAAAACACGAGCAAGCAGTGCAAATTGTCTACCGATCGCTGTTTTGGGATAGCTATGATCGTCAACCCGTTTATCAATATCTTTAGTCAGTTTTTTTATAGCAGCTTCGCTCTCTAGTACGGAGCGACGGACTTGCTCTGCCAATTCTGAACCTTGAGGATTGTTATAAATCACACGCATTGCTTCGCCAAGTTTGCCCCGTTGCTGCACGGCTAGGCGAGGAGACAGTTGCAAATAGCGATCGCCATCACCTGTGAGCGCTAGAGGATATTCTTCACCAAGAAAGATGGCATCTGCGGTTTTCGCTTGCACATCGCTGAGATATCTCGCTAACCAGCCTGTATCCGATGCACCTTGAGGATGGGCGCTTTGCCAAATTTCCTTAGAACGGAAATGGGATAGATTAGGATTAGGATAGCTGACATTCTGAACGATCGCCATTCGTCCTTTATCGAAAACAGGTTTTAAGTCTTTGAGAGCGGGATGGAATGCTGCCTGATTAGAAATAGGAATCCCATCCTTGATCGCAATAGTGGGACGCAATTTGCGGTAATTAGGATCATTGTAAGGAACGATCGTATTTAAGCCATCGTTGCCCCCTGCCAGTTCAATAACGACAAGAGTTTTGCGATCGCTACTTTGGGCGGCACTAGTACAACTAGGAGCAAGGATCGCCATTGCCGCCGTGCTAGACATCAAGGTGAGAAAATCTCTTCTATTCATAATTTTCTATTGGTAATCTTCTATTTGCAAATTGAGAGTTAGGGACTTGCTATTAATTAAAGTATCTGTGGCTTCGACTCCGCTCAGCCAACGTTAGCTGAGCGAAGTCGAAGCTAGATAACTTTGGTGGGACATTTTTTATCCGCAAGAGTCTTAGCGACAAAAATCCATATGGGAACAAGCATTAATCTTGGCTATATTTAAGCCAGTTGATAGATCGGTGAAGATAGAATCAATGCTGCAATTTCGCGTTTGGATAAACTTGTAAATTGTTCTTCTAATTGGCGATCGCCATTACCATCTAATAGAACTGTGACTAAATCCTTGGCACTGTAGCGATCGGGATTGAACTTAAAGCCCCCATCATCACCATACTCTTTAGTAAACTGCCGCGCGACATTGAGCCGCGTTAATAAAGAAGGCGCAGTCAACCAACCCTGATCTCCTTGCCAACCTTTGACCGACGGAGCATTGTAGGGTACTTGTCCCATAGCACGTAAATCACCAATCACGCGATCGCTATCTGCGTCAATTTGCAATTGACGCAAACTGCTCAAAACAAAATAGAGTGGTGTTTTCAGATGGCTACGGTAGGCTTTGGTACTATAAAATTCGGGACTATTGAAGACTGCGGCAACCACGGCTCTGATGCTGCGATTGTTCTGTTTATAGACCTGTGCAAGGCGATCGACGATCGCAGGTTCAGGATTGCTATAGGCGAAGGTACTCCATAGATCGACAGCTAATTTTCTGGCAGTGCTAGGATGATTGACTAAAATTTCCACCACATCTTGGGTGCTGAGTTTTCCTGAATGTCCTAAATAATTCTTAACTCCATCATCATGGCGGCGCTTTACGAATGTCACATCAGCAATGCCCATCTCAGGACGTAATTTCACCTGCCATCCCGTCAATGCCCTCGCCCCCTCTTGAATATCCTTTTCAGTATATTGCCCCTGCCCAAGGGTAAACAGTTCCATCACTTCACGACTATAGTTTTCGTTGATCTTGCCCGCCCGATTTTGAGCGTTATCCAAATAGTTGAGCATCGCGGGACTAGTAGTTACTTGCATCATCAATTCCTGAAAATCTCCCATCGCATAGGCTCGCAATCTTTTTTCGTAGTCTAGCAAGAACTGCGCTCTGCCAATTTTGCGGAGTGATACCACAAAGCGATCGCGCCAAAAGTTAACCATGCGTTCATGTAATGGATTATTAGCATTCACCATTTGCTTTAATAACCAGCGCCACATTTCCCGCGATTGATCCTGTTTACCTTTTTTGACTATGGGTAGAGGTGCAGGGACATTCAGCACTGGTGATTCGTTGAGCCAAGTTGATAACAACATTTCAGGGGAAATGTCACTATTCAATTCGTCGAGGGTTGCCCCAAATCCTGCCCGTCTCAAAAAATGACCTTTCAGTACGATGCGATCCATAGAATTATTTCCATAAAGCAAGTTGCATTAATCCAAGCTTGGTGAGACAAACTTGATGACATTTCTTGAATGACTTTTCTTTAGACTGGCAATCGCACATTAAGGTTCTATTTTTGCAAAAATTTTAGTAAAGATTAAACTCGACACCAGAGATCGCTTGTTGCTATCGCAAATCTAAATTTTGTTCCGCCTCAGAATGAGAAGCGATCACTCTTACAGCGATCGCCTATCTCTATATCTCTAATCTACTTAATACAGTGCGATAAACTAGATCCCAACTTAGAACTTGACCTTAACATTATGTCGAGAAGAGAAAAAGAAATATCAGATTTATTGAGCAAAGCTTTGCTACAGCAAGGACAGATGGATTATGATTTATACAAATTTGAGTTAGAGGAGCATCTTCAGGAATGGTACGCAGGTTTGAAGGCTGATCGAGAAAATTTTGTGCTGGTGGTGACAGAAAATTCGGGTTCAGTGGCGATGGTATTAATTTCAAAAGATAAGAAAGTCTATGTGAATGAAGATGGAAGAGAGAAGTTATCTACTATTTGGAAGTTAAACTATGAAAACAATGTGAGGCTTTTACTTCCTGCGATGTCTAATGATATAGATAGTGGCTTTTTCTCTGTAACTGGAATTACTGTGGTTGATAAGTCTAAGCGTAGATGGATAAAAGCTAAAGGGTTTTCTCGATAGAATGACAGTAGATTAAATGACAAATCGCCTATTTCCCCACATCAAACAGCGATCGCCCCTCAAACTCAAAACCCGATCGCCTATTCCCCCAAGTCAAACAGCAATCGCCCCCTCACCACCATAAACCCGATCGCCTATTTCCCCACATCAAACAGCGATCACGTCCTCAACACCCACAAAACCCGATCACCTATTTCTCAACACCAAACAGCGATCGCACTCACACCACCCAAAACCCGATCGCCTATTCCCTCAAATCAAACAACAATCGCCTATTCATGTTAGTGATCCTAGATTAGAATAGTGTTGATAATGCTTGCTTTAGCCTTAAATCTATGATTACAACTATTAAGAACAAGCAATTATTTGTTTTGTTGAATGAGCTAAAGTGTGGTCTGGTAGAACTCTATGGAGACAGATTGTTTTCGTTGATTCTTTTTGGTTCTCATGCAAGAGGAGAGGCTACTTCTGAATCAGATATTGATGGGATGGTAGTTTTGGCAGATCCTGTTAACGCAGTTGAGGAGCGATCAAGAATGTCTAGTCTTTTTTGGTACTTCTCGAGGGAATACGATGAATTAATCTCAATTATCCCAATATCAAAATCTCGATTTTTAGCAGGTGAAATTTCTTTTCTGAGAGTGGTTAAGCGTGAAGGTATTGAGATATGAATTAGCAAAGTTCTTGCTATTGTCCAATGATGATCTGGAAACTGCTCAATTGCCCTGCGATTCTGGACGTTATCGTTCTGCTATATCACGTGCTTATTATTTTTATATGACTCAATATTTACTTCTCTCTGAGGGATTGGATACTTCTACTCATAAAGGAGTTCTTAAGATGCTTAGTCTACATTTTGTGAAAACAGGGAAAATAACTCCAAGTGTTGCAGACTTGCTGAGGGAAGCTTACGATGCCAGACAAACTTGTGATTATGAATTTGATATGACTGAGGATGAGGAAATGGCGAAAAATGCCATCTCTAACGCTCAAACTTTTATTTCTGAAGTTAAAATGCTACTTTCTTAAAATTAGCGATCGCCTATTCACCCAGACCAAACAGCGATCGCCCTTCATCACCATAAACCCGATCGCCTATCAATCAATAAAAATCACCAGATTCTCGGCTGTAAATTCTGACTATTGGCAATAATGACAGAATCTCCTGCGGGTTCGATTAAAAATAGTCCTTCTTGTGTTGCATATTCATCTGCCTTTTCATCAATTTTTATTCCTGCTACGGCTCCATAAACTTTATAGTTTTTGTATTTGGGAAATGCTTCTTTAAATCTTGCTAATACTTCCAAAAATCGCTTCACATTGCGAATTTCTAAATGGGACTTCACTTCAATTGCTACTATTTCATTACCATTTTCTACCAGAATATCAATTTCCATTGAGCCACGATCATCATCTCCTTTCACCCGCATGGCTGTGTAATGAACATCAATTCCTTGTTCTCTAAAAATTCTAGCGGCAGCAGGCTTGATTAGGTTTTCGACAAATTCTGCCCATCTGCTGGTTAGTCCCCCAACTTGTTTGTTAGTTTGCTCAATTTGTTTGTTTGTTTGTTCAATAGTCTTTCGGAGTTCCGCCATTTCTAGTTCGGCTTGGTGCTGATATTCTTGGCGTTGTTGTTCGCTTTCGCGGAAGAGAGCAAAGATGTCGTCTAGGGTGATAGTGTTTTCGGACATGGTATTTATAGGATTAATTGTTGTGTAGGTATTTTAGCAATTAAGCTAGGATTTTGTGATCGCCTATTCCCTAAACACCAAACGACGATCGCCCCTCACCACCCATAAACCCGATCGCCTTTTCCCTCACGCCAAACAGCGATCGCACCCTCAAAACCCAACACCCGATCACCTATTTTCCTAAATCAAACAGCGATCGCCCCTTCATCACCCACAAGCCCGATCACCTATTTCCCACATCAAACAGCGATCGCCCCTCACCACCCGAAACCCGATCGCCGATTTCCCCAAATCAAACGGCGATCTCCTCCTAGCAAATATGTTAATCTAAGTTAAATTGATGATTTAAGCAAAGGTAAAGTATGGATACTTTAGCGGAAACATTAAATGTAAGATTAGCCAAATGGCAACCAGATGTTGCTGAATTGGCGAGACAGTTCATTTTGGAAATAATTGATTTAGCTGATCGGGATGCGTTAGATATTTTGCGATCGCGTTCTGTGGAACAAGAGGTATTGGATTTGTTGGATGAATATTAAGCAGGGTGAAGTTTGGTTAGCGGATTTAGGGATAGCTGCAAAGACTCGTCCTGTTGTTATTGTGTCTCGTTATGATGCAAATCCTCCAAGAGTTTTAGTGATTTATGTTCCTCTAACGACTCAGTATAGAAAAGTGAGTATGAGGTCGTACTTCCTAACTTGAAGTTTCTCAATCAATCATCCATAGCTAATGTGCAGGGTATTGCTTCTATTCCTACTGCAAGGTTAGAACGCAAGTTGGGAGATTTGCCAAGTGATGTGATGTTACAAATCAAGCAAGCGATTATTTTTGCATTGGATTTAAGTTTGTAAGGCAGCGATCGCACTCACACCACCCACAAACCCGATCGCCTATTCCCAAACAAACAGCGATCGCCTCTCATCACACTAAACCGATCTCCTTTCCCCTCAAATCAAACAGTGATCGCCCCTCACCACCTAAAACCCGATCGCATATTTCCTCAAATCAAACAGCGATCGCACCTCACTACAACAAAACCCTATCTCCTATTCCTTCAAATCAAACAGCGATCGCCTCACAGTTGGGTATACTAAGATTAATTTAGTATTGACTTCTGCCTATGAAATTACCAAATGGCGATCGCCCTGAAATTTCTATGCAAAAGATTTTAGGATATTGCTTAAACATCAACCATGATAAGGGTAAAGACAAGGCAAGGGTGTTTGAATCCAGACTGGGTATTACAATTCAAAATGCTGATAGTTTGGTTGAATTAATTCAAGTTGCGGCAGTTGAAGGTGAAGTTGTGCAGGAGAGTAATACAAGATTTGGTAAAGAATACAAGGTGGATTGGGAAATTCCTAATACAGGAGGTGCTGAACTAAGAACTATTTGGGAAGTTAGTATAGAATCTGGTTATCCACGATTGATTAGTGCTTTTTTAAAGAGAGAGAAATAATGAAAACTCCACAGTTACTCGATACGATCGCTATTTTAAAACCAATTTCTATAGATAGACTTTCTCTGATGGAAGCAGAATATGATTTTAATTCAGCTTTGCCAGTGGGTTTAGTTGGTACGATTGTGGATATTCATCAGGATAATCAGGGGGCTGATTATTTGGTGGAGTTTGCGGATTCTGATGGATGTGAGTTTGCGATCGCCTATTTGAAGGCTAATGAATTTCTTACTTTGCAATATGAGCTTGCTGCGGCTTAGGATTTTAGAGTGATCGCCTCTCACCACCCATAAAACCCGATCGCCTATTCCCCCACATCAAACAGCGATCGCCCATCAAACCCAACAAACCTGATCGCCTATTTCCCACACCAAACAGCGATTGCTCCCTCACCACCCACAAAACCCGATCGCCTAAATCTCAACATCTAACAGCGATTTCTAGTAGTGAAAACGGCAAGCGAGAATTCTAATTTTATCGTCTAGGACTTCATAAACTAGACGATGTTCTTGATCGATACGGCGTGACCAACAACCAGATAGATCGTGTTTTAGAGCTTCAGGTTGTCCTGTGCCTTCAAATGGATTACGTTGGACTTCACGAATCAGTTTGATGATTTTTAAAGCTTTTTTACGATCATTTTCAATCCACCAAGCTAAGTCCTCAAAAGTATCTGCATCAAATTCCAAGTTTTTCACAGGCTGCTTCCAAAGAGATTCCATCTTGACGTTTTCTGGCTGCAAGTAGTCTTTCTCTCATGATTGGACTACTGAGTAAATAGGCAGTTTCTCTCTCTGCCATTAGTTCTCGCCAAAAGTCGATAGGGACAACTACCGATACTGTTTGTCCTTCTGAATCACAGATGTATTGTAATGCGTTAGTCATAGCAGCCAATATAACTTACTGGATTAATCATAATTATAACTGATCGCCCCTCACCACCCACAAACCCGATCGCCTTTTCCCTCACGCCAAACAGCGATCGCCTCTCACCACCCACAAACCCGATCGCCTATTCCTCTCATCAAACAGCGATCGCCTATTCCCTCAAATCAAACAGCGATCGCCTGAATTATGGATATTTCATTTTGATGCTGATTCGTTATAATATTAGCCATAACTTTGCTAAAGAGGGTCAAATATATGACTAGTCGGGAGCAGCTTATCCAAGAACTTACAGAGGTTCCAGATGAGTTAGTCAAAGTAGTTTTAGATTTTTTGCATCGGGTTAAGACGACACGTATTCATCATCCATTAGCCAAATTTGCAGGTATTTTGAGTGATGATGAGGCGGCTGATTTGCAGAACGTAATTAGAACTGATTGCCGTCAGGTGGATATAAATGAGTGGTGAAATTGCGCTAGATACTTCTGTTGCAGTTCGTTTTTTGAATGGTGATCCTGAAGTTGTTTCAAGGGTTTTGGCATTGCCAGAGATATTTTTATCGGCGATTGTGGCGGGCGAGTTATTGTTTGGCGCTGAGAACTCTACCCGCGCATTAAAAAATTTACCTCGCTATTTGGAGTTTATTGAGGCTTGTGTAGTTGTTCCGATTGAGAGAAGAACGGCGGTTGTTTATGCACAAACCCGTTTGGCTTTGAAGCGAAAGGGGCGACCAATTCCGATGAATGATGTTTGGATTGCGGCGCATTGTTTGGAACGTGGTTGGGTGCTTGTGACTGATGATTCAGATTTTGATTATGTGGATGGTTTGGTGATAGAGCATTGGTAAGGACAGCGATCGCCCCTTACCACCCACAAAACCCGATCGCCTATTTCTCCAAATCAATCAGTGATCTCCCCTCACCACCCAACACCCGATCGCCTATTCCCCACATCAAACAGCGATCGCACCACACCATACATAAACCTGATCGCCTCTCATCAAGTATGTTAATCTAGGTTAGATTGATGATTTAAGCAAAGGTAAAGTATGGATACTTTAGCGGAAACATTAAGTGTAAGATTAGCCAAATGGCAACCAGATGTTGCTGAATTGGCGAGACAGTTCATTTTGGAAATAATTGATTTAGCTGATCGGGATGCGTTAGATATTTTGCGATCGCGGTCTGTGGAACAAGAGGTATTGGATTTGCTGGATGAATATTAAGCAGGGTGAAGTTTGGTTAGCGGATTTAGGCATAGCTGCGAAGACTCGTCCTGTTGTCATTGTTTCTCGTTATGATGCAAATCCTCCAAGAGTTTTAGCAATTTATGTTCCTCTGACGACTCAGTATAGAAATAGTGAGTATGAAGTCGTACTTCCTAACTTGAAGTTTCTCAATCAATCATCTATAGCTAATGTTCAGGGTATTGCTTCTATTCCTACTGCAAGATTAGAACGCAAGTTGGGAGATTTGCCAAGTGATGTGATGTTACAAATCAAGCAAGCGATTATTTTTGCATTGGATTTAAGTTTGTAAGGCAGAGATCGCACCTTCATCACCCACAAAAACCGATCGCCTATTTCCCAAATCAAAAGCGATCGCCCCTCAACACCCAAAACCCGATCGCCTATTCCCACAAATCAAACAGCGATCGCCCCTCAACACCCATAAAACCCAATCGCCTATTCCCACATCAAACAGCGATTTCACACCAAAAAGCTAAAAGTGGTTGTAAAATTTAAATGTCTCCAAGCAGTTGTAAATTGTCGATTAAAATGCTTATGGTTTATATGATATGAGTACCACTTTCGAGTGGGATGAGCAAAAAGATGCTGATAACAAGGCAAAGCATGGCTTAGATTTTGAAACTGCTCAATATGCTTTTTTCGATCCCAACCGATTGATTGTCCATGATTCGGAACATAGTGAGTTGGAGGAACGTTGGTTTTGTATCGGAAAAGTAGATGATCTTGTATTGACAGTGCGTTTTACTTATCGAGATGGAGTGATTCGGATATTTGGAGCTGCTCAATGGCGTAAATGGAGGAAATTTTATGAACAACACAATTCCTGATCCTGCTGAACCAATTGGGAATGTCACTATTGTTAAAGATTTTTTGCCTCCAGTGAATCAGTTAATTCCGAGGCAAAAGACGGTAACAATTACGATGGAATTTACTCAAGAAAGTATTGAGTTTTTTAAGCGCGAGGCTAAACGCCGCAATTCTTCATATCAAGAGATGATCTCCAATCTTGTGGATGCTTATGCAAAGCAGGGTAAGGTGTGAATAATTGAGCGCGATCGCCTCTCATCACCCTAAACCGATCACCTTTTCCCTCAAATCAAACATCGATCGCACCTTCTTCACCCACAAAACCCGATCGCCTATTCCCCACATCAAACAGCGATCGCTCCTTCATCACCCACAAAAGATCGCCTAAATTCAACATCAAACATCGATCGCCCCTCACAACCCAAAACCCGATCACCTATTTACTCAAAACCAAACAGCGATAAGGGAATACCAAAATACTACGCTCTTTGAGATTACAGTGAATTCATACTAAGTTTTTAATGATAAATATTGCAATTGTTCTAGATCATGATTATTTTAATAGCAACACTATTTTTTGTGGTATATGCTTGTTGTTAAGGTGTTACTATGAGAAGTCTTGAAAAAATTTGAGGATGGGAATGGTTTCTGGGTTGTACAGCACTGTTTTGCAACTTACATCGGCATCAAAACTGCCGACCACTGACCGTGCAAGAATTTTGAATGATTTTGCTCACAATTTTGGGTGGACTCCAAGTGATATTTTAGAAATACCCTCAACCAATGAATTTGCAAAAGCTCATTTAATAATTGAACATGGTCTAGAAAACCAAGCTGTCATAACTTTCCTCCAAAGAAGATATTCGGATCTGAATTATGAAGAAAGAAAACGATTACTCAACATATCCTATAACAATTTAGTTGATTGGCATATTCAGATCGAATCTGACCAAATTTCGTATATTTTTAACCGTTGTGATCCAGAGAAAATTGTAGAAACTCGTCATATTTCTCATGATAATTTAGATAATTTGAGAAGCAAAGCATTTGAGCAAATTTCAGGAAAGAGACAAAATCCTAATCTTCCTGCTCTAGATGATGCCCTAATCAATACAATTTCATTTTGGAAGCGCAATTTATATTCTGAGATGGGAAACTCAATCTCTAATAGAGAGTTGTCTGCTCTGTTTAATGCAATTATATTTACTAGAGCGGTTGAAGATAATTTTCGTCGTCTTTACCCATTTAGGGCTGAGGAGTTTTCAAATTCGCAAGCTTTGTTTGAGAACGTTATTCAATCTAGAGGTGAACAATTAACAATTCGCAAAGCAATTTTTAGAACTCTCGAATATTTTGATCAAAAAGAAATACCACAATATCTAATAGATGAATCTTTACTTAGTGTTTTTGATGGTCTAGATGGACAAACCCTAGAAGTTCTTGTAAGAGATTTTTATAGAATCAAATACGCAAAGCCCTATAAATATGACTTCTCTCTCATATCCAAACATGCTCTGAGTCGTATTTATGAAAGATATACCAGTCTTTTAAGATTTACAGAAAATGATGCCGATCAGCTTAGTTTCTTTCCACCTTTACCAGATGAAATACAAAACAAAGCTCATGGTAGTGTTTATACGCCTCAATTTATAGCAGGTTTTTTTGCAAGATATCTACGTGAGCAAATGCCACCGATGGAGTTTAAGAGATTGCGTACATTGGAACCTGCTATCGGTTCTGGTATTTTTTTGAGAACACTTTTGGAGATTCAATGCGATCCTACCCAAGGTGGCATAACAACTGAATTTATCGAAACAGCATTTAGCAATGTAACTGGTCTAGATATTGATCCCAATGCATGCCATTCAGCTCTCTTATCACTTTCTTTGCTCTATTTAGTTCTTACAGATAAATTACCATCTAATCTTGAAATAAAAGTGGAGGAAGCTATTAAGTATACTCAAGACCATCCAGAATTAAAAAATAGTTTTGGTGCTGTTATTGCTAATCCACCATTTGTATCATTAGGAGATCAAAATGAAGCAACAAGAGCGAGAGTTGCTGATTTTATGGGAACTACTTCTCAGGGAAAAGTAGATTTATCTTTAGCTTTCTTAAAGATAGCGATAGAATCCTTGAAACCTGGTGGATATGGTCTATTTGTTTTACCCCATAAATTCCTTTTGTCAAAAAGTGATTCTGGAATTCGCAACCTTATTTCTCAAACAGCTTGGATTCGTTGTTTAGTAGATCTTTCCGCTATTCAAGTTTTCGGGGATGTCAATACTTATGTTATTCTTCTGATTTTCCAGAAACGCTATAGTTTGGATCAAGCACCTATGGCTACTATTGCTCAATGCCAAGAATTATTGGGGAAAGCGTTACAAGATATAGTCGAAGGTCGTCAGTCAGAAACCAAATTTTACAATATTTTCAATGTGAATCAAGATGTTTTTGAATCTGATGAATGGATAATACAAACTCCTACAACTGCTAGTATCGAACGCAAATTAAAATTACTCCCAACTATTGGTGAGTTTATGAATATTCGAGTAGGCGTTCAAACTGGTAGTAACGAGGTATTTATAGTTCCAAGATGGCAAATACCAAAAGGAGAAGATGGTATTTTTATTCCATTTCTTTCAGATCGTGAAATGGAATCTTATACTACTCCTAAACAGACAGAAAGTTATTTGTTTTATCCATATGCTGAAGGTAAAAAGCTTAATGAAGATGATCTTAAACTAAGATATCCAAAAACATGGGAGTACTTATTACAACATAAAGTAAAGTTAGAGGCTCGTGCCGCAGTGCGAAAAAATCAAGTTCTTTGGTGGGAATTAGAAAGATCTCGATCTGAATATTTACAGCAAGCAAAAATTGTTAGTCCACACTTAGCGATTATGCCTAGATTTTCAATTGATAGTGCGGGTAAATTTGCTGTTGTTCGATCTCCAGTGATTTTTCCTAAGGAGCGCAATGTTGAAAGTGAGCTACTGCGATACTTTGCTGCTGTCTTAAATTCGAGTGTTTGCTATCGTTACATCTCCGAACATTCTCATAAATATGGCAGTGGGTATTCTATGTTAGAACCTAAAAGCTTGCTTAAGACTCCTGTTCCAGATCCAACAAAAGTAAATTCTTCTACCATGCACAACTTGCTACTTCTCGTTGATAAACGTCTGCTTGCTTCAGGCTCTGAAATTATAGATATCGAGACAGAAATTGACCATATTGTAGCTGATTTATACGGATTTAGTGAGGAAGAACTGGCTATATATGGCAACTCAAGATAAGCGAATTTTAATTGATTATAAAAAACTGCGAAATAGACATAATGTCGTAAAGCCATTACTTAAACCTCTTGCTTTAAACTACCAAAGACTAGATGTATCTCCTATTGGTCGTAGTTCAACGGAGCATATAGTCGCGGCAAAAGATAATATATCAAAGCCTAATGCTCGTTACGATGAGATGAGATTTAGGACTATTGGTGAATTACGCGCTATGTATTACGAAAGATGGTACAAAATTTCTCAGAATAGAGAAGAATTATTCTATCTAGATAGAGCTTATCTTCATTTTTACATGATTGAACCATCTATATCCGAAGAGAAAGAGTTTGCGCTTCTCCATTGTGATCCAAATGAACCAGATAACGCCGCTCATGCAAAATACAAGCAAAGTTTGCATCTACATATAGAATGTTCAGATTCGTCTTGCTATCCACATTGTCATATTTGGCCACATGCACACATTGCTTTAAATACAGGCTATCTTAACCATGTGCTTAAAGATATAGATTCTCTAACACAAGCTGTAAAAGAAGCGATATATATGCTCAAGGAAGAGGTGTTAGACCCACTTAGTAAACATATATAATTGCCAACGCCCTCGCCATGCACGAAAAACTGATGCTCTATGGCATCCGCTATCGTCCCAATTACAAGATTGCGATCGCCGAAAGCTTTCCCGAAATCTCAGGTGAACACCTGCGCCCCCAACTCATCGCCGCCATCAAAACCAGCCCCCTCGCCGTCGAGCAAGTCCTCCTCTCAGCCAAAATCGACACAATCATCACCCATCTCAAAACAGGAACCCTCATCTATACCCACTATGTCGAAGGCATGGTCGAACCACTCCGCAAAGCGATCGCCGCCGCAGGTTACAAGGTGGGCTTATTCACAGGCGTAGAAGACACCAAAGAACGTGATTCCGCCAAACAGAAATTCATCGCCAGAGAAATCGACATTCTCATCGGCACGGCTCCCATCGGTACAGGCGTAGATGGATTGCAATATGTATGCGATCGCCTGATTATCGCCAGCCTTCCTTGGACTCATGCCGAATACGAGCAACTAGTCGGACGCATCTATCGCCAAAAATCATCATTTGCCAAAGTAGAAGTAATCATTCCCCAAGTCATCCTCGACCATCAAGGCGATATCTGGTCATGGGATCGCCAATACCGATGGAGTCGCATCCAATGGAAAAAATCCCTCGCTGACACGGCGATCGATGGCGTAATTCCCAAGGGCGAACTTGCATCGGAAAAAGTCGTCCTCCAAAAAGCAGGAGAAGCCCTGCAAACATGGATCGATCGCGTCGAAAGTGGCGACATCTATGAAATCAACCGCGAAGAATTGCGCGTTCCCTTACCCGCCGCGATCGCTAAAATCCTACAACGCCGCTTTGGGGACTTCTCAGCGATGAACAACCGCTTCAATAATTCCTACAGCCACACCACAGGCGATCGCCTCAAAGCACATCCCGAAGAATGGTATCAATACCACCACCTCTATCGCGCCGCCCGTGAAACATGGCAAGAAATTCCCTACAAAAAAATCGCCGAAAAGCTCCAAAACTATACCAATCTCCAAATCGGTGACTTTGGTTGCGGTGAAGCCAAACTAGCCGAATTACTTCCCAATCACCAAGTCCATTCCTTCGACCACATCGCCATCAACGCCAAAGTACAAGCCTGTGACATCGCCCATACACCTCTCCCCGATGCAACCCTCGATGTCGCCATCTTTTCTCTATCCCTCATGGGCTTAAACTATGCCGACTATCTCCAAGAAGCCCATCGCACCCTCAAAGGTGGCGGCAGTTTATTGATTGCAGAAACCATCAGCCGATGGATAGATAAAAAACAAGAATTGCTAGATTTGATCACCAGTTGGGGATTCACGGTTGTGAAAGAACAAACAAGCGATCGCTTCCTCTACATCAATGCTACTAAGCCATTAATCTCTCTAATTTGATTGATTCTATTTCAGAAATTACAGCATTACGAATTATAGTTGTTTTAAATAATTTGTAGAGGGGCTTCGACTTCGCTCAGCCCTCGGTGTAAGCTAGCTGAGCGAAGTCGAAGCTTTAGTTTTTATCTAAATTAGCTATAACAAGGCGATCGCTACTGCTATGCCTCAATGATGACGCGGACATTGCCGCGTTTTTTATTGACTCGACAGGCAGTAGTATCGCCTAATCGCTCAAACTCTAAATCTAGTAATGTTTGTCCAATTCGTAGGTTTTGAATCGACAAACGATTGATAGAGTTAAGTAAGCAGGGATCGAGAATTCTAAGTTGATTATTAGGTGCATCGGGGACAAAATTTACCATAACCGCAATTAATTGGAAGATGCTTCCCGTTGCCCAAGCTTGCGGTGAACAGGCGACAGGATATTGGACGGGAAAACTAAAGCCATCATGCTCATAGCCGCACAATAACTCAGGTGGGCGGTGATAGGGCTGAGCGATCGTCATATCGATTAAGCCTTGAGCAATCCTCAGGGATTGTTTGACGAGACTATGCGATCGCATCCCGATCGCGATCAGACTATTATCATGGGGCCAAACGGAACCAATGTGATATCCCATCGGATTGTAAGCGGGAGATAGACTGCTCAGTGTCCGAATACCCCAACCATTGAACATATCAGGGGCATTTAAACGGGCGGCGACACTGATTGCTTTTTCATAATCGAAAATCCCTAAATTCAAGCAATGACCAGCATTAGAAGTAATACTATCAACCTGTTTACCTTTTCCATCTAAGGCGATCGCGCAATAGTCTTGATCGGGCATCCAAAAATCGTGATTGAATCTTGATTTTAAATCCTGTGCCTGCGATCGCCAAAGATCTGCAAGATCAAACAACTGTCTTTTTTCCGCTAACTCACTCATGCGGATTTTGGCGGCATAGACATAGCCCTGCACTTCACATAAAGCGATCGCGCCCTCTGCGATTTCTCCTTTACTATTGACAATACAATTTTCGGAATCTTTCCAACCCTGATTGAGCAAACCTTTGTCCGAGGAACGATAATAACGGAGATATCCCGTTTCTTGGCAGTTGCGATCGATCCATGCCATTGCCGAGAGCGCATTCGGCCATAGCTGATCTAAGGTGGGCTGATCCGCAGTCCAAGCATAATATTCAGCATAGAGCATTAACCAGAGAGGAGTCGCATCTACGGTTCCATAGTAGGGAGTATGGGGAACTTCATGACAACGCGCCATCTCTCCTAGCCTGATTTCATGGAGAATTTTCCCCTTCTGCTCATCTTGCCATTCGTTATCAACTTTGCCTTGAAAGTAAGCCAAAAGGGAGAGCGTATCACGGGCGATCGTGGGATCTAAAGCCAAGGTTTGCGAAGCAGAAATGATCGAATCTCTGCCAAATAAAGTTGAAAACCAAGGCACTCCTGCCGAAAGGAAGTTATACTTTTCTGATGTCTGTCTGAGTAAATAAATATCCTGTACAGCGCGATCAATGACATGATTCAGAGATTTATTGTCAGTTTGAATTTTCGTAATTTGTTCTGTCCAAAGTTTCTCTTCTAACAACTCCTCAGTTTTCGCCTGCGTAAAGGTTTCAGGCACACTCACTATCGAGGTTGGAGAATTATTCGTAAACAAATGAATCCGATATCCAATCGTTCTCGATTCATGGGCAGCTAATTCTACGTGCCAGATGGCAGTATAGCCTTGGATTTCTTGAGGCTGAAAAGAGTGAAACTGAACCCGTGATTCCATCAAAGCGCCATCTAGTCCCTCGTAGGCAAGTACAATTTCTTTAGGTAGAATTTCCGCAGATTTCTGATCTTGATTGGGAACATAGCGTAGGAAGTTACCTCTTTTTTCGCGCCTAGCTCCCCTCACTTCAAATAAATCCAGAAAATCCGCATCTAGGCTTAAACTGAGCATAAAGCTCACTGGATGTGTATTGTAGTTAGTTACTTGGGTCTGCTCAAAGAAACCACCTTTAATCACAATTTCTCGATGGATATCAATGGTTTCTGCTTTAATGTGACCACCCTTTTCATCGTCAATTTCGGGATTTGCACATAACACCGTCATCGCAAAGCCTTTACGCGCTGTACTACTAAAGGAAATAGGCGATCGCGCATTAATTTGTAACTCTAGACGGCTCAAAAACCTAGTGTCACGACAAAACAAACCCATGCTATCTTCAATACCACCAAGGCGGCAGCTTAGATCTGAGATATTGCCCAATGTATCCGTAATTAGGAATAAATCATCGTCCTTTAAGGTCAAGGTAGCGATCGGATGCTCACCAGTGACACAAACCCAAGGAGAAATCAAACTTTTATCAATAGGAACAAATGTCCTGCCTCCAACTTCAATTGTCGCAGGTTCAATGATCGCTAATTTAGTTGTGTTGGGCATTTTATAATTTAGTTAAATTTATTTGTGAAAGTTATAGAAACGAAGATGCGTACTACTCATCTTCGTTTCTGTAAATCTATTACGATGCAAACTCATAGCTAATCTTGGTGATTTTTCCTTTAAAATAAAGCCGAGCGCCTTCTGGATGCTCCCAACCCACTTCGCCTTCTAAGGGAATCCGCATTCCATTATGATCTGAATATTCCCCAAACTTGCCTACCCAAGGCATAAACGTCAATTTATCTCCAATCACACGATAACAACGGGCTTCAGCACGCATACTGGTAATTAATCCTTCCGTATCAAACTGAAAAACGACCGAGGCTGTTGTTTTACCATCGGTCAAAGTAGCACGACTAGAATGCTGATCGATCGCTTCCCAGATTACACCTTGACTAGGTAGCAACGATGTTGGATACCAAACCGATTCGGCAAGGAAGCGTAATAATTCTCCTTGGTTTAGTTCAGGAATATTGTGCATTTTAGCAACCGTAAAAAGACCAATTAATGAAGCTTGTAGATGCCCTTCTCCTAGCAGGTATGTATCATGAACAAATACATTTACGAATGGCATCATCTGAATTTTTGCATCCCAATCAAACCCCTGTCTTTGCGTGACCACAAGTTGCGTAGCATTAAATTTATGCCATTTATCCTCCATTTCATTCATGTTAAACTGCCCATGCTGAGAGAATTCGACCTTTGTAATGATCGCTTGCCCTTCCTGAAGTACAGTTTTAAAAAATCGCTGTGCGGGATCTGGTAGACCTTCAATCTCTTTTGAGTCATATACTTTAGGCTGAATTGGTTGTTGCCCATTTATCAGATTGACTCGTAATTGATCAGTCTCAGACCACCAGCGATTGCGTCTGTAAATAATCACAAGTACCAATAGGGATAAGAACAGAATGCTAATAATGGCAATTGGTGGTAACTTCAGCAAATAGTTCATAGACAAACCTAAGCCAAATACAGCTACTATCAATACTATAAATCGCCATGTTTGGATGAGTATCATTTTTTCTTGATTGCCCTCATTCCTTTCACCAATTCTAGATCGCTAATTTACGCAGATCTAGTAATACTTGGAACTTTGTAACTCCAAGCCTGCTCATGCATAATCGATCGCGCTAACACATGCCGATAGAGTTCGCTCAATTGGATTGTCACACCAGTCCAACTAAAGCGCTGATTCACATTTGCTGAAGCCTGTTTCCGCATTTTCCTGACCCATAATTCATCAAATAGAATTCGATGAATACCATTAGCAAAACCTTCAATATCTTTTGGTTCAACTAATAAACCTGTTTCTTCAGGAATAATCGTGAACTTCAAACCACCGACATTAGAAGCGACGACAGGCACACCGCAAGCCATCGCCTCGATCGCTACTAATCCGAAGGGTTCATAATAGCTCGGAATCACGCATACATCCGCCGCAGTATAGTAAAGCGGTAAAATATCATGCCCAATCCTACCTGCAAAAAACGTAGAATCCTTAAGCCCTAATTCATCTACAATATGCTCAATCCTATTCCTTTCATCACCATCAGGCATATTTGCCGAGCTACCTCCGACAATAATCAACTTGAGATTTTGAAGATTATGGCTTTTGAGTAGAGCAAAGGCTCTTACTAAAGTCTCAATCCCTTTCCTTTCGTCAAATCTACCAACATAGAGGATGATTTTTTCGCGGCTATCGAGTTTCAATTTAGCGCGAGCATGAGCCTTTGAGGTTAGGCGAAAGTTAGCCGTATCAGTACCACAGGGAATAACTTCAATTTGACCACGAGTCGAAACCAGCGATCGCAAAGTCTCTTGTTCCTGAGGACTAGTTGCCACAACGCAATTAGCCCGTTCTAAGATCTCTCGTTCAATCCTCAAACGAGTATTCGCAACCTGAGGGATCTCCACTAGAGATTGATATTTTACGGCTCCCAAGGAATGATAAGTATGCACCAACTGGATACCACTAGTTTTTTGTAATTCCATTCCCGCCCAAGCCGATAACCAGTAATTCGTATGGATTAAGGGATAATTCATACCCTGAGTCCTTTGGAATGTTTGAAATGAATCTACAAACTCTGGCATATGCTCAAATAAGCGATCTCTAGGGATATAAGCCTCCGCACCAGCTTTGAGGCGGATCGTGCGGCAATGGGGCGAATGCTGCACAATCGACTCATCATCGGCATGAGCTTTGCGCGTAAACATGTCCACTTGCCAACCAAGCGCTGCAAGGGTTTCACCCACATGACGTACATATACATTTTGTCCACCTGCCTCTTCTGAGCCAATTTCCGCCGCAGGGTCAGCATGATCAGAAATAAGTGCGATCGCCTGTCTATTCAAACTCAACATAATATTTTTCTCCTTTTTGACTAGAGAATTGATGGCGCTTCGCGCCACTAATTCTCTAATGGGTTTGCATTACCAAATCGCGCTTCTGACCATTTCGAGAATACTTTTCTCCCAAAATCTTTTGATACACGGCTTCATATCTATCTGCCATCAGCTTTGCCGTGAAATTCATCAGCACATGATCTCGACAAACTCGCCGATCTAGTTGAGCAGCCAAAGTGATCGCATCTACGCATTCCGTTACGGTATCACAGAGGAATCCGCTTACTCCATGAGCAATCACCTCAGAAGCTGATCCTAAATTCATGGCAATGACTGGCGTTCCTGTCACCATTGATTCAATCATCACCAGTCCAAAAGGTTCTTTCCATGTAATCGGGAATAGCGTCGCCACAGCTCCACCCATGAGCACACTTTTTTGATGGTGATTAGCCTCGCCAAGGAATTCAATCTGACTACTACCAATATGGGGAAGGATTTTCGTCTCAAAATATTCCAAATCCACAGCATCAACTTTTCCAGCCATTTTGAGATGCCATCCTGAACGTTTCGCGATCTCAATTGCTAAATGCGCTCCCTTTTCAGGCGACATGCGACCCAAAAAAGCCAGATACGGTGGATGTTCTGGCTGGGGATAAAAGCTATAAGTGTTAGGAGCGATACCGTTATAAACCGTGGATACATAGTTTAAGCCCAAATTCGTATCCCTCTGAGAATTAGAAATACTTATAAACGGTTGATTTCGTACATGGCTAAATAACTTCTCATTGTCGGGCGTGAAAATGCCATGTAACGTATGTACTGTAGGAGTTTTGACTAAATTTGTGTAGGGTAATGCGACACATCCGACATGGGAATGGATAATATCAAATTGATCAGCATTCTCATAAACACGGCTCATATTCAGCATGTCGTAGATATTCGGATCTTTGACGCTGGTATCCAGACGTAAGGCTCTAGGATGCACAGATTCTAATTTAGCTAAAGTAGTAGAATCTCCTGAAGCAAATAGAGTGACCTCATGACCACGCTTAACTAATTCTTCGGTGAGTAAACTTACTACCAGTTCAGTACCGCCATAGGCGGGGGGAGGAACCTGTTCCCATAGTGGTGAAACTTGGGCAATTCTCATTATGAATCTCCTGTCTATAAAATGTATCGCAGGTGATGATAACGACTGTATCTAAAGGTTGTTATCTTACTAAAGACAACATAACGAAGTGATGTTTGAAATGATGTCTAGTTAAACCTCTAGAATATTTGAGTTGTATAGGAACGTATTGAAACTTATTAGAACGTTCGTGGAGAATAATTAAACAAGGGGTTTGAGAGAGTGGTTACTACGCAAATCCTCTCTCAAACCCCATAATCAAAAGCCATGCGTAGCAAGGATTTTGATTATGGGGTTGTAAAACTCGCAAGCTTACCATGAACTGAAGTTATTATTATTAGAAGCAATAACATCAAGTGATTGACCCTTGACATTATCACCATTGATAGTAAGCGATCGCGTCAATCAACTAACTTGCGATAAATTTATACTTTTAGCGATCGCGAGTTCCGCATCGGCAGCAGTCAGTGGTCTGGAGAAGAGATAACCCTGTCCAAACTCACAGCCTAGCTGTTTTAAGATTTCCGCTTGCTGTTGAGTTTCCACACCTTCGGCAACCACACTCATATTTAAAGTATGGGCAAGCACCGTAATAGTCCGCACAATTTCGATATTCTCACCACCATCACTCATTTGATTGACAAAAGCGCGATCAATTTTGAGGATATTAATAGGGAAACGATGTAAATAGCTAAGTGAAGAATAGCCTTGACCAAAGTCATCAATACTAAGCTGAATATTCCGCGCCCTTAGTTGTGAAAGTTTTTTAATAGTCTGTTCACCTTGATCCATTAACGTACTTTCAGTAATTTCTAAACGGATCGAACTACCATCAATTCCTGTCTGTGCTAGAATACTATCTAGTTTATCGAGAAGATCTGGCTCACGGATTTGGTGGCTTGCTAAATTAATGCTCATCTTAAGATGTGCAGCTTCAGGAAATTGACGCATCCAATCCTGCAATTGATGGCAAGCTTCTTTCATAACCCAGTCACCCACTGCCACAATTAGACCTGTATCTTCAGCAAGTGGAATAAACTCGATTGGGGAAATAAAGCCCCGTTTCGGATTTTTCCAACGGATTAGAGCCTCAAACCCAGATAGTTGATTAGTGGATAGAGCAATTATGGGTTGATAGTAAAGCTCAAACTCTCCATGCTCTAGCGCATAATGCAATTCACTTTCTAGCTGTGTCAATCGCAAAGTTTGTTCATACATCTCTTGATCGAAGAGAGTATAACGACCTTTACCAAGGGCTTTAGCACGATACATCGCAATATCGGCATCCCTTAGTAAATCCACTCCATTCGTATAGTCCTGTGTATTGATCACAATACCAATACTTGCACTCGGAAAAATTGCTTCACCGCGAATGATGATTGGTGACAGAAACTTATTCAAAATGCGATCAGCAACAATCAAAGCTTCACTCACATCTTGAATATCATCAATGAGAATTGTGAATTCATCACCACCAATCCGCGCCACCGTATCAATTGAGCGTAAACATCCCTGTAAAATCTTTGCAATCTCTTGTAAAAATAAATCACCAACATTGTGACCAAGGCTATCGTTAATCATCTTGAAACGATCCAGATCAATGAAAAAGATAGCGAATAGATATTCTGAGTGGCGCTTGCTATATTTAATGGCATGTTCTACCCGATCCATAAACAGATTGCGATTGGGTAGCCCTGTTAGTGAGTCATGGGAAGCGTCATGGGCTAGCATCTCGATCGAATCAGAAAGTGCAGCATTGAGTTCTCTCAATCGCGATACATAAATATAGCTCTGCATGACGATCATGGAGACTATATAAGTAAATATACAGGGGGCTATTGGTAGCCACCAACCTGCAATGAAGAGAAAATAGGTACTCCCAATCAGAACTACAGCAAAGATGAAGACTAGACTAACTAAAAGCACTAAACGTCTAGTTGCACAGAACCAAACAATAGAAGCTCCGAGAATCGACCAACCAGCAATCCATAACTCTTCCCAAACATCTGACCAAACTTTAAAAAGAGGACGATTTTCTAGGACAGAGCCTATAATCATTTTGACAACATTCGCTTGAAATTCTACTCCCGAAATTTGACTTGGAGAGGTAATGAAGTTACTGCTATAGGGGGTATAAAAAATATCATTAAGGCTGGGGGTTTGTGCGCCGATTAAGATAATGCGATCGCGCATTAAATCTGTGGGAATTCGATTTTCGAGAATATCTTCCAGTGAAACTTGGCGAAATTTGAGGGAGGAGCCATGATAGTTCATCAAAATTTGGTAGCCCCCCGCATCGGTGCGAACATAACTACCATCATTGCTTTCTAAAGGTTTAAAAACAGTTTTCCCAATTTGTAAATGTCCTCCTACTTCTGAGGATTGGGGTTCGATACCTTGGTCTTTGAAATAGGCAAGCGCAACTGCTAAACCAAGGCTGGGTAGTCCCTCATTACCTGCTGGCATTGGGTATAGAAAGGCGCGTCGCAACCTCCCATCAGGATCGACAATGACATCATTTGCGGACACTTGCCCCAAGGCTTTTAACGCAGGTGGCGGCGAGATGACCGTATTAAAGCGATCGCCAATACTCTTTTCGATACCAATTAAATTTGGTGTAGTTTTAAAGACCGTTTCTAATTCTGTATAACCTTCACCAACAGGAATATCTCGATATAAATCTAGCCCAATCACCTTAGGATTTTGAGCACGAATCTTGCGGAGAATCTTTGCTAATACTTGGTCAGATACTGGCCATTTTCCCAAATAGCGAATATCTGACTCCTTTACTCCAACAATAATAATTCGTTCGTCTACTGGCTCATTGGGACGCAACTGCATGTATAAATCAAAGGCTGCCCACTCGCTAGGCTGTAACCAACCTAACCAACGTAGTCCGAATACTAATAAGTAGACGCTGCCACTCGACAGAAAAAATCCTCCCCACTGCTGGAGCCTTCGTGGCAACTTTTCCCATCTGGACTTTAAGGTCTTAATAGCAATCATTTAGAGAAGTTTGGTTTCACTTGCTGTCGTTAAGCCAGAATTCTTTTGTGTAAAACCTGAGATAGCTGAATTTACAGGATTACTACAATTGATTTTCAATTTCCAACGGGCATAGGCTGGTTGAGAAATTATGATGGCAGCTCAATCAGATATTAATCCTAAAATTGAGGCGATTTTATCCTACCAAATTCCCGCTTTGATGTATGCAAGCGCTTTGTCGTAAGCTTAGTTAAAATTAGCCTAAAAAATAGAGAGGGGTACTTTGTATCCCTCTCTATTTTTGGATTTGACATTTGCCTTAAACTCTATGCCTATCATGATTGATATACCAACTAATGAGACTAATGAGAACTAATGCTAGCAATTTAGCCAACATTAGAAACTAGTAGCTGTGAAAGTTACAGTCTTGACGTTCTCATGTAAGCGAGATCCCCCGCCTTGAGTACGCTGAGGTTGTGGTCTATCAGTTGGTGTGTAACTTACCTGATTATTTGCCATTAGCTGCTCTGGTTGACCAATAGCGAACATCATCCCCCCGATGAAGGCAATAGAGGCTGGCAGAATATTTTTGTAAGATTTTAACAACATATTAATTCTGGCTCTATAAGCTACTCTCAAATATTACCCGATTTTTGACAAAGATATGACTTTATATAACTTTTAAATAACTTTTTCTACGGCAAAATGGCTTATGTCATGGTGAGGGGGCGAAATATTTAACCTCAATGTCAACTCCAATACACAGTCATATTTATTACAGTCAAAAGTTAGTAATTAAAAATACATATTTAGTAAAGCTCAAAAATTTATAAGTTATGTCAGACAAAAATAAAATTAGCCTTAAAAACATATCAAATCCTAATGACTTGTGTATTACAAGTAAATATTTTAGACGATTACCTAATAATATTTAGAAAATATAATTCTTAGGCATTATTAATAAATTTTCAAGTAAAACACCTCAATAATTCGCGCTTAAATCCGAATCAAGAAATTTTCAAAAGCATTGCAGTGCAATACTTTTGAAAATTTCTTGATTCATTTAGCCATTAATTACTGCAAGTAATTGATGGTTTCTGCAATTATCATCAGTATCATAATCATCTCGCAACAAGTGATGAGGTGATTCATTTTCAATTATTACTTAGAGCTGCTTATTTTATTTGAAGCTACAAAGTAAATGTAAATTTTTTGACTAACATTCCAGGTGCAAAAATGCCTCCTAGCGATCGCTTTTCATAAGTGCCAGTATCGGGAATAAATTCGTGAAAATTAGTGAAATCTTCGAGATGATCGCCAAAGAAGTCGTAAATACTATCATCAAAGCGGAGATTCTCAATCGGAGCAATAAATTCGCCGTTTTCTACCCAGAAACAAGCATAGCGAGTCATGCCTGTAATCCTGCCGCCTGTGCGATCGCTCCAGTTAAGGTAATGCAAATTGGATAAATAGAGTCCCGTATCTAATTGTTTGAGAATATCAGCTTCAGATAAATTACCTGTGGCAACTTCAGGCGATCGCATCGATTCACCACTACCTGCTCCATTGGCATTTTTACTATATTCTTTAGCACTGCGTGAACTGACGAGAGTATTAACTAGCTTGCCGTTACTAATAATTGGTAAATATTCAGGAGCAACCTCACCGAGATCATTAAATCGCGGTACATTACCGTGAATAAAGTTTTCACTGAGCGATAGTAATGGAGAGAGATTTCGTTCTTGATTTTTTAACTTTAGAAGAGCACTACTACCCTGCTGAAAACTTGCTTCTCCCACACTCCAAGTTAAAAATCCTAATAGTTCTGAGGATGCCGCAGGGGCAAAATAGGTGCGATATTGTCCCCGCTCTATAGTTTTACTAGGTCTTTGTAAGGCAATAGATTGTTGTTGCGATCGCTCGATTTGTAATTTGTAATCTTGATTTTGCCAATCTTTGCCTGCATAAATTCCTTTAACTGCTTTTTCGCCTGAACTAGTCTGCACAAACATGGAATAATCGACAAAAAATGAATCCGTTGCAAACCAATGTCTTTGACCTGCGGAGTTAGCACTAGCCCGAATGATCGAACCCGAAGCATAGAAACCTGTAAAGTCAATGTTATTGATGGGTTCAAGAATAGTAGCGATCGCTTCGTCTGGCGGCAATAAATTACCTTGATAAACTTCACGACTTGAGCCTTGGTTTTCAGGGATGACTAGATAAGGATTTTCAGGAATTTGGACTACTTCTTGCCGTAAATAGTTGAGACTTGCGGTGGCATAGGCAATATCTATTGAGCGATCGCTGGTAAATGGGAATTCTGCATAGGCTTCACGTTGATTATAAATAAGTGATATGGTCACATTCCCATCGGCAACCAGCCCCGATTGACGCACCTTTGCATGGTTAAAACGAGTGAACTGACTACGTTCACTAGCTAAACTAATAGTTAGGTATTCACCGTAACGAAGACTATCAATTAAATAATCAGCCAGTTGATAGAATGAGTGTTCCAGTGTTTGCTCTTCCAAATTTCTAATCATCAAAATCCTATTCTTGGTTACAGTTAGTTGCTGTCAAAGATAACATTAGAGTTTAGAATCCCCCCATAGTGTTTACAACCTGTAAGTCGGTAAAGCTAAAAATTCCTGAATAGTAGCGGAAAAGCTTATTTTTATTTAAATTTCCTCCCTATTGCTCTGAGATGAATTTACAAATTACAGCGCTTTGCGCTGACTTGAAACCCAGAGAAATTTTTGAAAGCACGGCGAAGCCGCGCTTTCAAAAATTTCTCTGTACTACTTTAAGCCTCAACAGGTTGTATTGGGTTTTCGTTTAGAGCGCAAAGCGCTATAGTTATGTGCAACATCTTAGTGTTTGCAAGATTATTAGGTTAGGGGCATCAGCTTATGTCAGTCACAACCAAAAAATACCGATTAATTACCCGCAGTGATTTCGACGGTGTTGTGAGCGCGGTATTACTCAAAGAGCTAGATATGATTAATGACATCCTATTTGTGCATCCAAAAGATGTACAAGACGGGAAAGTCGAAGTCTGCGATCGCGATATTTTGACAAACCTACCCTATATCGAAGGTGCTCATTTAATTTTTGATCACCACATGAGTGAGACGATGCGGATATATGACACACCAGAAAATCATATTATCGAAGGTGAAGCCCCATCAGCCGCTAGAGTTGTTTATAACTATTACGGGGGGAAATTAAAATTTCCTAATATCTCACAAGCAATGATGCAAGCCGTAGACAAATGCGATTCGGCACAGTTTGACATTGATGACATTCTGCATCCCCAAGGCTGGGTATTGCTGAGCTTCCTAATGGATTCACGCACGGGTTTAGGAAGATTTCGCGAATTTAGCATCTCTAACTATGCTCTAATGATGGAACTAGTAGAAGCTTGTCGTACCATGACAATTGAGGAAATTATGGAACTTCCCAATGTCAAAGAGCGTGTAGAACTTTATTTTGTGCAACAGGAAATCTTTAAAAAGCAAATTCAACATTGTGCAGAAGTTCACGACAAGTTAGTGATCATAAACTTGCAGGGTGAATCTACAATCTATGCGGGCAATCGATTTATGGTCTATGCGCTCTATCCTGATTGCAACATTTCTATCCATAGAATGTGGGGAAGACAACAGCAAAATACCGTTTTTGCAACAGGAAAATCTGTTCTCAATCGTACCTGCCCAATCAATATCGGTGAGTTGATGTTGAGGTACGAAGGAGGTGGTCACGCTAATGCAGGAACTTGTCAGATTGCGAATGACCAAGCAGATGAGGTGCAGCAAGAGCTAATTGACATCATCACAAGGAATAACGTGGTGCAACCAATGACTCTAACTTAGAGCGTAAAATGGCGAGGGCATTGGCTCGATGACTGATCTGAGCCTTAACTTGAGGCTCGATTTCGCCAAAGGTTTGATGTAGTTCTGGGACTAGGAAGACGGGATCATAGCCAAATCCTTGAGTTCCCCTTGGGGCATCAGCAATCAAGCCTTTGCAAATACCAACTGCATCAGCAGCGATCGCACCATCGGGTGAGGCAATCGCGATCGCACAGACAAACTGAGCTTCGCGATTAGAGTGGTGAGTGAGTTCTTGTAAAACTCGATCAATTCGCGCTTGATCAGTCTCCGCATACCTTGCGGATAACACACCCGGTGCTCTATTCAGCGCTATTACCTCTAGCCCTGAATCATCTGCTAATGCCCATTCCTGAGTGGCGATCGCAACCTGTGATGCTTTGAGATGAGCATTCTCAATAAAAGTTGCTCCTGTTTCTTCTACATCAATACTGTCAGGCTTAGCGATGAGAGTCACACCTAAGTCTGCTAAATAAGCACGAAACTCTTCTATTTTGCCAACATTTCCACTTGCAATCACTAATTTTTGTAGTTGATTTGATATCTCAGACATTGTTAAACCATTGCTTTTTGTAAATCTTACAATATCAATTGCCTAATTCATTTGTAAGAAGCTTTGACTTCGACTTCGCTCAGTCAGCATTTATATTTTTGAATTGTAGATAGAATGGTGGCGCTTTGCGCCACCATTCTATCTAAGGTTTAATGCCTAAAAAGAAATCTGATTGAAAGCGATCGCTAGTTTCAGAATAGACAAAAACTGCACCACCGAGTCTATTGATGATTTTTTGGACTGGTTCAGGTAACTCGATTTTAGGAGGTTGTTTAGGATCATCAATTGGCTCATTGGGAAGCGGAATTAAACCTGTGAGAAAGAAAGCATTTGCCACTTGCTTTGCGAGCGCATTAGCATTGATATAAAAATAGCCAAAATTTGGTTGTGGCATTTCCGCGATGGCATCTCGAAAATCCTCAGATTCCGCAAGGGCAGGCTTAGGAATCGGAATAAAGGCTGAAGCGGTATTTGCCCCCAAAGTTAATAATAAAGTTTGGCGATCGCGCCATCCGTAAGCAAAAATACTTTGCGTTTTGCCCCGTTCACGCTGATCGGGAAATTCAAAGCTAGTCAACAGCGTTGTGCCGACTTGACGCTTCTTCACTTGCAGAAAATCTTTATCCAAATCACTAAAATACTTAGTCAGCTTATTGAGAGTCGCATTGGCAACTTCAGGTTTGGAAGTACGAATTAAAGCTCCTATGGTCAGGTCAATGCCAATTTCTTTAAAAGGAGCGCGATCACTAGGAAATGCGACTAATGCATATTCGCCATCCATCCAAGAGATCACATCCTTCTCAATATCAAGTTTCAATCCCGAACCGAAAATTAAGGGAGCCAACATTCGCAAACCCTCCACAAAAATTTTGTAGCTTGGTTGCGACTTGGACTCTTCCACAAACCATTGCCATTGACGATTGAGGTTACGACTGGTAATCGCACCATAAACATTGAGGGGCAAAAATGATAGCAGGCGATCACGTGGTTCAGTACTTCTTGGCTGAGGCGATCGCACGGAACTGAAATAGCTATTACTTTGACTGCGTATCCCCTTGGGCGTTGACCATGTAAATAGATCAAAGCTACTGTACTGACTCATGGTGTATTTCAAGCTTTGGATATAGTCATCACGACTGAATCCAGGAATTTCCGTAGTCTCTGGTAAATCAGCCGCTAGCAATTCCCAAAATTGACCGATACTTTTAAAATTTCCATACCCTGCGATTAGAGAGCGATTCCATAGAGGATTATGCAGCGATCGCAAAAAGAGATCATTGTCAGCAAGGGATGGTAATGGCTGTGGAGGTTGAGATGCTTCGAGATTTGGAGCATTAGCGATCGCCAAATCGATCATTTTCTGAATAGCCTGACGATCGGAAGCAATTACGGCAACACCACTAGGTAACTTTGCGATCGCTAAACGCTTAAATCCAAAACTAGGGAACTTTGGTAAATCCTCATTGGGTTCCTCATGATGATCATGATCCATTTGAGGTTCCTTAGTAGGTTTGTGGTTATGTGATAGTTTTGACTGCTTGAGATTTAGCGCCTGAATAGTATTAGATGCAGATACCTGTGAAGAGTTCATCTTAGAATCATCTTCTTCCTGAAGTTGCCATTCCCAAATTCTGACATTTTGATAGAGCGTTTCTGAAGCCTTGGGAAAATTAAGCCCCTTCAATTTCTTAATAAAAGCGTCAAATTGCTGTTGATCCTTGATTACAGACATTCCCGCAAAGATAATTTCTGCCTTTTGATCAGGATGATTCAAAAAAGCGATCGCCAACTCTGTCCCTAACCAAGGCTGGACATCCTTAGCGAAGGATATTTGAGAAGCCTTGCCCAAAAATCCGAGCAATTTGTCCATAGCCCCAAGCTGGCTGGTCGAATTGCCATGAAATCTTTGAATGGTTTGCCACGAACCTCGGTCTATATCAACAACTAATAATCCGATTGCATCGGTGGGAATCTGTTTCGCAATATTGAGAGACCTTTGAGCAAATGTATGCGGTTCAGCATTCTGAGCTTCCTGAATAGCCGTTTGCTGGACGGGCAAAACACTCACATATGTTGAGTTTGGGTTGATGGGACTGAATGTCGATGGATGATTAATCGAGGTAGCGATCGCAGGCAGTGCCGTACTTGCTGTAACCGCAAAAATCGTGGCAAACAAACTCCTCACTGATAAACCCTCTTAAGAATTTATTGCATAGTATAGCTGTCGCCAAGTATATCAGGACATAAAAGAAGAGAAAGGTGGCGCTTCGCGCCACCTTTCTCTTCATAAGCTATAGCCATTTGAGTTAACGCATATAGCTGTCGCCATTCTTGAACCCAAATAGTGTAAGGCGGCACGAAGCGCCGCCTTACACTATTTGGGTTTTGATTTGTCATGATACAGATGAATATAGCTATAAAACCCATTTAACAAAGAAAAGATTGTTGGTGGTGAGCCACTAACAATCTTTTCTTTATGGCAAATTGCAGCTCGACAGTTTAGCTAAGAAAGTTAAATACTGGGCTTGAAACTCTTTTGCCTTCGTATCTTTAGATTGATGCCACGATGACAACCATAATGGTGTGGGGAAATGTCCGTCAGGTGGAGTCTGGGGCTGAACAGTATTAGAGGCAATCCAAGAACCGTTTTGTCGCCAACCAACGCGATCGCTAAAGGTTTGCCAACCTTGCAGCGCCTTATCTTCTTCAATCACTGCGCCTAAAAGATTACTCAATTCATCGGATGAAGAAGTAGCTCTCACTGCCACAGGAGTCTTAGTTGGTATCGCTTGCCTTGCCGTATCTGCGGGAATTAACTGCAACAATTGTTGAGAGACTTTAATTTCATTTGCCTTTTGCCCTAAAACTTGCTCTTGAGCCTGCTTAACCTCTTTGATCAGTATTGGTGCAAGGACGCGAAATTGATTATTGGGATTGGTGACAGCCGAACGTACTGATTGAATCATGACTGACCAAGCCACTAATCCAAAGCGATCGCCCATTTCCTGTAGTTGGGTACAGATATTCTCTAGATTCTGACGACTGCGTGGGCTATCGGGCTGTTTGAACAATTCCAGCATACTCCTTAGCTTAAGAGGTACTTCAGACTGAAATGTTGCCAACATAGCTCTAGTGTCAACCTTTGACCCCGATTTTGACAAAACCACTGTTTGTGTATCAACGTTTTGACCTGACACCAAATTTTGCAGATGGTCTTTGAGGTTAGCAAAGATTTGATCGGAGCCAGCCATAATAGCGTCAACAGCATCCTTAGTCAGTCCATAGGGACTTTGGAGCAGTTCCACTAGTTCTTGTAATTTGTCAAAAGCTTGTAAAAACAGCGTTTGGAGATGCTGATCAACCTCAAAGTCGCTATTTTCCCGAATAACTTTGAAATAATCTTCAAAGTTATGAGCAACATGTTGGATACTACTAAACCCCAACATTGCTGCTCCCCCCTTAATCGAGTGGGCTGCTCGAAACACCTCATTTACCGACTCCGCATTCCCCATGATCGTTTGTAAATCAAGTAGTCCTGACTCAATGGTTTGCAGATGCTCCTTGGCTTCTTCGATGAAGTACATCGTAATCTGCTTTTGCTTATCCTGATCCATGACAATGACCCCTGTAATCTTAAAGTTAATACTTAGTAAAGGCTGGGCGAAGCAAAATATCCTTACTTCTCACTTGTCCCAAATTTTCGATCCTATGCTCCTTATATTAGGATGCCTAGAGCAGAAATTTTTAGACCGTGATTCTTAGCCCATGATTGATGACATATAGATTTGATTTTGAGAGCTAAATCCATAGCGACCCTGACTATGCTTCTGCCATAGATTATCAATGGTTTGTAAGACTTCACAGGGAATTTGCTTAATATCCTCTGGAGATAGAACTGAGCCAACATTTTTGTTTGCGGCTTGACACATCACATTCCATGTTTCTTGATTGGCTTCTTGCCACTTACCGCTAGCTAGCAAAGCCTGTAATTTCTGGTAGCTAATTCCTTGGCTAGGAATCGTCAGGTCATTTGCACTAGTAGGCGATGAACTACTAACTACATGGCTCGGACGACGAAATCTTAATGTAATTGCGCCATTACTTTGCCCGTCGCCCAATAAAACTGCTTCACCTGTCTCGGTGAGCTTAATGGCAACCTCAACTTCATCTAGAGCTAGCCCATTAGTTTGGTTGGGAGTACTTTCAGTTGCGAGTTGTTGGACGAGGTTGGCAATTTTCTGAATACTCTCTTTAACCTTATTGGTGCTGAGAGACTTGATCGACTCACCATTAGAGCGAGCGCTATTTGCCACAAATTCTATGAGTATTTCTTCGCTATTCATGACATCCTTGTGTGGGCTAGTTACTAGATTAAGACAATCTCTAAATTTTAGGAGGGAATTGTCTCAGAGCTATGAATATCTAATTCTCTCTTTAAATTATTATTTAGAGGGGCATTGAGAGGATTATCGCTGCCATTACTGCTAGAGCCATTACTACCAGAGTTATTGCCAGAGATGTCATCATGCCGATGATCACCATTATGGCGACTACTGCCATTACTGGCATTAGCATTAACACTGGTATTAACTGCATTTAGCGTATTGGTTACGACTGCGGCATTATTAGCAATGCTTGCATTCGGTTTAGTCGCTGTAATTCTAGCAGCGATCGCTCGTTTTGTTAGCGCTGTGTTATAGGCTGTTGTAATAGCAAGCCGATCAACCATGCCAATTACTCGTTTTGGTTGGTTGCGATCGACTACAGGCATTTGTCGCAGATCCCTTGTTGCCATACGCTTGAGGGCTTCAGCGAGCGACTCATCAGCAAAGGTATATAGTACTTCCCTTGTGCAAATATTTTGGACAGTCATTTCCTCAAAGGCAGAATCACTCGTAGGTGCAGATAGGACTCTCTTCAAGTCCTGCGTCGTGAGGATGCCCTGCAAATGATTGACATCATCAAAAACTAAAGCGCTGTGATGGTATCCACTGGTGATAAATTGGGCTGCCTGTAATATGGGCATTGAATATTTGACTGACGCAGGATTTAAGGTCATGACCTCCGCAATTTTGATTTTTTCAAGGACTTCGATGTCGGCGGGTAAATTTGACCATTGCATGATCATGCGATCGGTCTTAGATATATCTAGCTGATCGAGTATCCATGCACAAAGCCCGACGGCTGCCATCAGAGGCAAAACGATACGATAGTCGCGGGTCATTTCAAACAGTAATAGTACTGATGTGAGAGGAGCGCGTACCGTACCTGCTAGTACTGCTGCCATACCCACTAGCGCATAGGCAGGGGAAGCCGCAATCGGAATTGAAGCAGGTAATAAACTGGCGATCGCCTGTCCATACAAACTGCCCAGTACTGCCCCCAAAAAAATCGAAGGCGCAAACAGTCCACCCACAAAGCCACTAGCGGAACTAATCGCCGTTAGCAATAGTTTGATAACTAGCAAAATACCTAACAAAGGAATCGTGAAAGGAGTATCTTGCAAAATTGATTCAACGGTCTCATAACCTATGCCGATCGCTTCAGGGAAAGTCAAAGCGATAATGCCGACGCATAGCCCACCAATCAGGAGTTTAACGGGCATGGACAGTTTTTGCATAAATGTAGCGATCGCCCATTCCCCTGCAAAAAACTTCTTAGCCTGTTTAATCGCGCTAGTAAACATGAGGGCAACCACACTAGCTAACACCCCTAAACCCAAATAGATCGGTAATTCCCAATAACTACGGACTTCATATACAGGCAAGCTAAAAGCAGGACGCTCACCGAGACTAATTTGTGAAACTAAAGCCGAAATAACGGAGGCAATAACGACCACACTAACGTCGGAGTTAGGACTAGATTTATTAGTGCGATAGGAATCACGGAGCAATACCTCAAGAGCAAAAAATACGCCTGCGATCGGTGCATTAAATCCTGCGGCTAGCCCTGCGGCTCCTCCTGCGCCAATCAATAGCCGAATGCGTTCACTAGAAAACTGCAACATTTGTCCGAGAATGGAACCAATGTTACTACCTAACTCAACGCTGGGTCCCTCGGGACCTAGGGAAGCCCCAGAACCTAAGGAAAGTGCGGCTGCCACTGTTTTAAGAGAAACCTGCGAATAGGGTAATTGCCCCACATCACTGACTATCTGCGCTTTGCCCAAGGTTTTCGCTTCTACTTGATCAAGTCGCAAGCGTACTAAGCTGACAACTAATGCCCCCAACATTGGGATAAAGATAATTGCCCAATGCCATTGGTTACTCAGAGCTACAGCTAGTTCATGCCAATAGATTTCTTGGGTAATTAAAATCAGTTTGCGAAATAAGGTAACGCCAGTGCCACTAATCACACCGACAGCGATCGCAGACACAAGCATGACCGTCTCCGCAGATGGCTGAAGACGGTTTAAGAAAGTCACCAATAAGCGGGAAAGCGACATGGTGGGGAACTCGTGGTATGAGGTAATTGTGGCTAGTGAGATTATTCTATATTTGCTGCCTCGATGTCCTCAGGAATCTCTAAATCAGCTTCTGAAATAGAGACTAATTCCGAAGTGGACGAGTCACGATCACCTTCAGGGGTTACAACTGCTACCAAATCAATTTGTTGGCGATAGTAATCAACACCCTTGACCTGTACTTCAACGCGATCACCCAAGCAATATTGACGACCACTACGACGACCCACTAGTAAAGTCGAAGCTCTTGCCCGACCTTTACCATTAATTAAGGGGAATTCGTACCAATCATCCTTGAGGGAGCTGACATGAACTAAGCCCTCTACTAATAGAGACTCAATCTCGACAAAGAAGCCATAGGATTGAACGCTAGTAATGATGCCATAGAAGTTACCGCCTGTATGCGATCGCATAAATTCCGCCTTACGCAATCCATCTAAATCAGAAATTGAACGGTGATACAAAGCATCAGCTTGATTGAGCTTTGGCAAAATGGCTTCTAAATCTTCAATTAACTGGCGTTCCGTTTCGGGAGGCAAGACGCTCCAATTGACTTGACCATGAGCGGTAGAACTTCGCAAATTTACACCATCTTTAATCCGAATGCTGCGACGATCGCGACCTTCCTCAAACACCGTGTGCAATGTCCGCTGAATTAATAGGTCTCCATAATGGTGTTGGGGAAATACGCCATGTATGTAAGGTTGATCGATTAATCCCAAACCAAAATGTAGAGTCGGTGCAAGCACATATTCATTAGGCTTAAACATCGACAACAAGAGATATTTGAGAATATCGCGAGTTGCCTCTTGCTCTAGCTGATTTACCTGACGCAAAATACTATGTAGATCAGCAATCTGGATCTGTTCAGGAGTTTCTAACTGAGCAGAAATACCCATACTCTCTAATAACTTAATCCAATCATCCACTTTGCCTTGATCGGGAGGAAATTGGCGTAGATAAATGGCAGGAATCGCCAAGGATTGCAAATGCAACGCGATCGCCTTATTAGCCAAAATCATCACTTCCGTCACAGTGCCAGAAATAGGCAGCGTCAAAGGCACTACTGTCAAACCCCTAACACCTTCATCAGCTTCTTGAGAAGGAATCTGCGGCAAGACTAACCTAATTGCACTGGAATGGTTTTGAAGTAGCGCACCCACTTTAGCAATTAAATGCACTAACTCTTCTACTTCTGTATCAATTTCTTGACTTGGTGCATCTTCATCAACAGTCAACTTACCATCAAGGATTTGTTGCGCTCTTTGATAGCTGAGATTTGCTCGCACCAAAATTGCAGAAGGTTGAATCTCAAAGGAAAGCACATTACCATCATGATCTAATTTAACGAGCACTGACATCGTGAGATATTCAGGCTGATTAAAAACATTCATCTCAGGCAACATTGGCAGAATCGTATCGCCCAAGAAAAAAGACCTTAGTCGCTTACGTGCTTCTAAGTCTAAAGGTGAGCCTGCTGTTACATAGGTAGCAACATCAGGAATATGGACACCCAATTCCCAACCTGTTTCACTCTGAACGATGGAAATTGCTGCTGCGTTACCAATTCTGACGGTGAGAGTTTTGCGAAGATCTAGACGATGTTTGAGATCGGCTTTTCTCACTCCCCTTGGCAAGCTCGCTGCCGCAGTCAAAGCCTTAGCACTAAATCTTCTGGGTAAATTATGCTTGCAACAGACCAAATCAATATCATTCGTTGATTCAGCATCATCTCCTAAAACTTGTAAAATGCGACCCAATGGCAAATGATTACCTAGGGAAAATCTCACCATTTCCAAATGTACCAATTTCCCAACAGCCACACTCAGATCAGGCGTTTCCTCATCAGGTACTAGCTCAACTTCAAACAACAGGCGATCATCAAGCGGGACTGCACGATAGCTGCCTTCGGTCAATTTTACTGTCGATAGTAATGTGGGATTAGAACGCTCTAGAATTAAGCGAACCTCACCTTCAGGTGATCGCCTTCTGACTCCATCTTTAGTAACTCGCACCAATACGCGATCGCCATTCCAAGCATTACTCAAACGGCTCTCTCGTACATATATATCCTCTGCCCCCTCAACATCTTGGATGGCAAAGCAAAAGCCTTTACTGGAACAACGCAAGCGACCTTCCACCAAGCCTTCCTCATGGATGCGGCGGTAACGTCCTTTATCTTTTTCGAGAATACCAATTTTTTCGAGAGCATCAAGGGCAACTTGGAGCTTACGGACGCTTTTGCTATCGTCACTAATTCCAAGTTTTTTTTCGATCGCTTTAGGCGTAACTAGCTTGTCATCAGAGAAGTTATCTAACAGTTGAGTAATCGAGAATTCCATGAGGCGAGGTTCGAGCGATGGTTTAAGGTGAGCAAATTAAAGCAAACGAGGGGCTACACAACAACAAACTACAAACACATTCAGAAACATAAACTGAGAAACACAGATAAACATCGTCAATCATCACAAGTAAGGATTTTCGATACCTATCCATACAATGAGAGCTGACGGATCTTTGTAGAGATGCCCTTGGTAGCTCAGAAAATATTCTTGTAAACTCAAACTACAGTTTGTCTAGAAATATATGGATCGAAACGCATACCTCTGTCTGACATCCTGAAGAACTTTCCAAGATAAATGTCTACGAGCTGAATAGGGTGTCTAGCACTATTTCCTTGTAATGTTTATGAGACTTAGATGGCTTACGAATTTGCAGAGTCAGCTTGGATAGTGTTCCCCTACTTGTAGTATTTTAGCCCAATTGCTCCAGCAAATATCTTTATAGATCAATTTTCTTAGTTGATGATTTTGCTTGATGGAGCTTTTTGAGAGATAGCCAACAGGATATTCACTCAAAACCCACTATATCTATCTTGCTACATATGTCGTAAGTAGTGTTTTATGGGATTTTTATAATAAGTACACAGCTAATGTGTTCCCCAATACTTAACTTTTTGCTGCCAACATTGATACATTTAGGTAGACTAGATGTAGAATAGTCACGTTGTGAGGAATGATAAATCAAATGTCTAAGTTTTCTAAGAAAAATCAAAGCTTAGTTACTCCTGTAGTAATCTCAGCTGCTGTTGCTGCATCCGCAATGATGAGCGGTGCTGCTAACGCACAGTCTTCTTCCGTTGATCAATTACAGTTGCGTCCTAGTGCTGTAGCTCAAAACGTTACTTCAGTATCTCAACTTAGCGATGTTAAGCCTACCGATTGGGCTTTCACCGCATTGCAATCCCTGGTAGAGCGTTATGGTTGCATCGCTGGCTACCCTGATCGTACTTTCCGTGGCAGACAAGCAACCAGCCGTTACGAATTTGCTGCTGGCTTAAATGCTTGCTTGGACAAAATTAATGAAATCATCTCCGCAGGTCTAGCTGACAAGGTAAGCAAAGAAGATCTCGCTACCTTGCAAAAGCTTCAAGAAGAATTTGCGGCTGAACTTGCAACTCTTCGCGGTCGTGTAGATGCTCTTGACGCTAAAGTCACCAAGCTCGAAGCTCAACAGTTCTCAACCACCACCAAACTACGCGGCGAAGCAATCTTCGGTCTAGCTGCTGGTTCTGACGGTGTTGCAACTGCTCCTGGTGTAGACAAGACTAACGTTGTTTTCAATTACCGTGTTCGTCTTAACTTGGATACCAGCTTCACTGGTAAGGACTTGTTGAGAACTCGTTTGCAAGCAAGTAATACTACTAGCTTCAACAACTTGGCTAACGACGGAAGCACTCGTCTTTCCTATGATGGTGTTTCCGCAGCCAATGCTAACACATTTGAACTTAATCGCTTGTACTACAGATTCCCAATTGGTGACAGCTTCACTGCTTATGTTGCCCCAATTGGACAAACTGAAGATATCCTCAATCCTCTCAATCCCCTTGAAAGCGATTCCCAAGGAACAATCTCTCGCTTCGGTCGCTTCAGCCCTCTAATTCGCATCGCATCTAACGGTGGTGCTACTGGTCTAGCAGTTGCTGGTTTCGATTGGAAGCTTTCTGATAAGATTAATTTCCAAGCTGCTTACAGTGCATCTAATGCTGCTGCTGCGACAGGTGCTGGTGGTGTAACTGGTGGTGATACCAAGATTGCTGCTCAGTTTGTTCTTAAGCCTTCTGAAAACTTGACTTTTGGTCTTGGTTACGCAAATGCTTACACTAATAGTGGCTTCTCTACTGGTGTTGCTGCGAACTTCACTGGGCTTGGAACTGGTCTAAACAGTGATGGTACTGCACTTGGCACATTAGCAGGTTCTGGTATTAATAGCGATACCGTTGTTGGTAGCTTGATCTGGGATATCACCAAGAAGTTCACCTTCAACACTTGGGGTTCTTGGACTTTTGCTAACTTTACTGCTGGTTCTGCAACTCTCACTAGCTGGAATGCTGCTCTTTCTGGTAAAGACTTGTTTAGCGAAGGTGACCTCGCTGCTATTACCTTTGGTCAGCCTCTATTCACAAGCAGCGTAAGTGGAATTGCTGCTAGCCCTAGCACCCCTTACCAACTTGAAGCTTTATACCGCTTCCGTGTTTCTAAGAACATTAGCATTACCCCTGGTGTCTTCTTTGTATTCAACCAAGGTAGCAACACCGCTAACGGTACTGCAACTGTTGGTGTAATCCGTACCACTTTCTCCTTCTAGGATTTAGTTGATACCGTCTTAAAAAAGGAGAGGTGCAAAGCGCCTCTCCTTTTTTATGTATTTAAAAATTATAGTTGTGAAATAAAGTATCAAAGTTTGAAATGTGATGCGATCGCTATACCAAAAAGTTTAGATTTAAAATCACAACTTATTACTAAAGAGCGTTTAAAAATGATCTGACGGATTCAGCTACCTGAGGCACTGGATCATTAGCAAGCTTTTCTAGAGCTGACTTAGCTTCATCACTACCAAGATGAGCTAAGGACTGGGATACACGATGTCGTACTTGCCAATCAGGATCGTCGATAAGCGGTAGTAAAAGAGGAACAGCATCAGGATTACCTAGATCTCCAAGAGAGCCGATCGCAGCGATTTTTACAAGGTCATTAGGACTTTGCAAAGCTTGTGTAAGAAAGTCTAATCCTTGGGGTGCACCTAGCTCACCGACTGCTGCAACAATGCTAAATTGCAGCATCCAATCATTGGTAGCTTCGTAGGCAGCTTGAAGAAGGTCAAAAGCTTGGCTAAGCTGTAGGGAACCAAGGGAAGCAGCGGCAGCAGCACGAACATCTAACTCAGAATCAACGCGCAGGCGATCGCTTAAAACTTCTAAAGATTTGTCTAAATCAACCGTACCAACCGTACCGATCTGACTAACTGCATCATAACGAATACGGGCATTGGAGTCGGTTGCACCAATTACCAACAAACTAAATCGCTCAGACATGGGAAGAGAGCGACTAGCATGGATTGCTTTCATTCGTAGACCGATGTCATCCTTAGCCAGTTGCTCTCTTAAATTTTCAAAGGTTTCGCTCACAAGAAAATCTCGCAATTAATACGCTAACGTTTCTAGTGTCTCACGTAAGTAGCTACGCACGAGATCATCCAGAACGCCTTCTTGTGCCACCAAAATTTCTTTAGGTTCACCATGACGGGAGCGCTGCCATTTGTCAAATCCTGAACTTGTGGCGATCGCTTGTTTGAGATCGCTCCAGACCTTAGGATCTTTGGTAGCTTCGCGCAAAGGTAGAGCCAAGTCATTCACTGTTGAGGATAAGTTCATAGAGATTTCCTAAGCTTGTGTAGATATTACGGAGTTTTGCCAAAAATACATTTAGTTAAATAATTAGGTTTAAGAATGAATTAACTAGAATGGATTCAGTGGCTATTATTGATTTTATCACTTCAATAAAGTAGCCATAGATTTAGAATTAAATGTATATCTATAGATAGAAATCAATTATTTAAATCATAATGACTACTTCAAATCCTTTTATTGATCCCAAGACTGCATCACAGGCTACAGAACTGAATCCAAGCTATGCAATACCTGCTGTACTAGTGCTGGCAAGTATACCGCTAATTTGGGTAGAACCAATTGCTGCGGGAGTAGTTTCAATTTTTGGATTGTTTTTAGTTTATCAAGCAGCGACCATTCGTTTAGTATTTACGGAAACAGATTTAGAGGTTTATCGATCGCAAGAAAAATTCCGTACTTTCCCCTATCAAGAATGGCAAGACTGGAAAGTATTTTGGTTCGGATTTCCAGTTTTATTCTATTTTAAAGAGATAAAAAGTATTCATTTCTTGCCTATTTTATTTGATGTAAATGTTCTAAGAACTTGCTTAGAAAAATATATTTCCCTCAAGAAAGTCTGATTATAAAAATTGTTGAAGCAGACAAGGGGCTTAAGCCCCTGGGAGCATGTCACTTTTTTGGGATAGTCTAGCAAGCCAATAAACCATTGAGATAAGCACAAAGATGGGCAAGCACTTGAGGGACATTATCTTTGTTCCACTGAGCACCAGAGATTTTAGTGCGACGGTCAATCTGCTTTACCGCAGACTCAACTGCACCTGAACCGATAGAACAAATCAGCTGACGCTGATAGTAATCATAGTTGACAATACGGTGTCTATGTTTTCGGAGATAGGCACAGAAATTAACAGCCTGCCTACGTTTACACTGTTCAATAAGAGCAATAGTATCGAGAGTGTAAAGTAATCTGTGTAAAGTCTAGGAAGTATACAGAGAGATAATCAAGACACACAATAACTAACACCCAAAAGATGAATATACGCAAAGAATTGCTAAACGAATTGTTGCAAGAATGTAAAACTCCACCTGACCTATTCGGAGAAGGAGGAATCCTGAAGCAACTGACGACCGCGTTGGTGGAACGGGCGTTGGAAGCAGAGCTATCAAACCATCTTGGCTACGGCAAACATGAACCCAGACCAGAAGGACAAACCAACAGTCGCAATGGTTATAGCCAGAAAAAAGTCCAAGGGGACTTTGGCGTAGCAGAAATTGCAGTACCGCGAGATCGCAGTGGTGAGTTTGAACCACATCTGGTGAAGAAAGGACAAAGCCGCTTGTCAGGACTAGATGAAAAAATCATTGCTCTCTACGCACGAGGCATGAGTGTCAGGGATATTCAAGCCCAGTTGCAGGAAATGTATGGAGTCGAAGTATCACCGACATTAATCTCCAATGTCACTGATGCCGTGATTGATGAGGTAAAGCAATGGCAAAATCGTCCCCTTGATGCGGTCTATCCAATCGTATTTCTGGACTGTCTGGTCATTAAAGTCCGAGACAATGGCAGGGTAATTAATAAGTCCCTGTACTTTGCCTTGGCGGTGAATATGGATGGGTACAAGGAATTACTGGGTATGTGGATTTCTCCCAATGAAGGTGCGAAATTCTGGCTGTCAGTACTGACCGAAATTCACAACCGTGGCATCAAAGATATTTTGATTGCATGTGTCGATGGCTTGACTGGTTTCCCTAATGCCATTGAGACGGTATTTCCGAAAACTCAGGTGCAGTTATGCATTGTCCACATGGTCAGGAATTCAGTCGCTTTTGTACCTTGGCAACAGCGCAAGCAAGTTTGTGCTGACCTCAAGGCTATTTATAGCGCTGCAACGGAGTCGGAGGCTGAGTTTAACCTTGAGTTGTTTGCTGAAAAGTGGGACAAGCAATATCCATCAATCTCCAAGTCTTGGCGTAGTCATTGGCGAACATTATCCCCTTCTTGCTTTCTCCACTGAGATTCGTAGGGCGATTTATACCACCAATGCCATTGAGTCGATGAATAGCAGTTTGCGGAAGGTGATTAAGTCTCAACAGATTTTTCCGACCGACGAAGCTGCTTTCAAGCTGGTTTTATTTGGCAATGCGGAATATTTTCTAAGAAATGGACGATGCCCATTCGTGACTGGAAACCTGCACTCAATCGCTTTGCTATCCTTTTCGAGGATCGTCTCCACTTCTAGTTTCTAGACTTTACACACTTTGCTTGACAATCTCATAGTATCATCAACATTACCTTTCCAAAGTAAAGCTTTCGCATCGTTTAAGCGACGTATTGAACCACCCACTTTTTCTAGATTCTCCATCAGATGATACCAATCGAGAATTTCACGTCGTTGCTCTTCAGTAGCCATGGGCTTAATCAAATTCCATACTCCATCATGTCCATCCCCTAGACAAGTTATTGGCGTACTCAAAGGTTGCTGACGTACCCAATCGACTAACTGCTGATTGTCCTGAAAGCAAGCTCCAGTGGCAAACTCATGCAACCTCACTCCTTTATAGTCTAGCCATCGACATTCTTCACCCACAGGTGTTCTGATGCGAATCTTACCGCCATCTGCACTCAGTTCGGTAATCTCTTGCTCTGCTTGGGGTAATTCAAAGGTTTGCCGATGGACTAAACGCTGTTGGGTCTTGGCTGGGACTCGAATTCCTGTAAACATTGCCACATCTGCTTCGGTGTGTTCATAGGAGCTATTTGCACTGACTCGCAAACAACACATCTCCAGATATGGACTCAGACGAGTATGTGCCTTAATTCCCAGTTGCTCTGCTTGTTGCGTGGTTACAGTTATCTCTCCAAGGATGCTTTTGAGCTTACGTTCTCGTCCTTCTGTTGTTCCTGTACTTGTTGAGACAAAAAAATTCCTACTTCGGGCATCACATGCTGTTGCATCTGTTCTCGCACGGCTTGTTCGATCCCTGAAAATGTCTTTAGCGCTTCTAGTTCGGTATTTGCGTAAAGTATTTTGGCGATCTCCTGCACATGTTCTTGTAATTTCTTGGCTTGTTTTGGTGTCATGCTTTTACTGGTCTCTAAATTATTCTATTTTCCCTCCTTTCTCTCCCTTTTTGCAAAAGTGACATGCTCCCTAAGCCCCTTGTTCTCACTAATGAGACATTTACAGTGTAAAGCGCTGACTTGAAACTCAGAGAAATTTTTGAAAGCGCGGCGAAGCCGCGCTTTCAAAAATTTCTCTGTACTACTTCAAACTTTAACAGGCTGTAGTTGATGAATTATTTTTTAGGGATTGATTTTGGGACTTCAGGGATACGAGCGATCGCGATTGACATAAATAGTGAAATCGTTGATATAGCTCGCTCTGAATACAAGATACGGGATTGCTCATCATGGCAAAATGTGCTTTATGCAGCAATTAATAGCTTGCCGAAGCATATCAAACAAAATATCCGTAAAATTGTCATTGATGGGACTTCGGCAACGGTTTTAATTTGCGATCTCAATGGCACAGTAATTACTCCGTCGATGATTTATAGTGATGCCTGTAAACCTGAAATTTTAGAGCAAGTAAAAAAAATTGCACCACTTCAGCATTCAGTTTGTAGCGCTACTTCAAGTTTTGCCAAATTAATTTCTTTACTTGTCAATAAAGAGCAAAACTCTTCATTGATATATTTCCTGCATCAAGCTGACTGGCTAAGTTATTTGCTCCATGGCAAATTAGGCGTTAGTGATTATCACAATGCTCTGAAGTTGGGTTACGATCCCGCAGCATTAACCTATCCTGATTGGTTCAAGGATTGGAGCTTAAAAAATCCTAATTTAGTCTTGCCAGAAGTATTTGCACCTAGTACAACTGTAGGTCAGATTCAAGAAGGAATCGCTACGCAGTTAGGCTTGCCCCAAGATTGTGAAATTGGGACAGGAACAACAGATAGTAATGCCGCTTTTTTAGCTTGTGTGGGGACAACCGAGCTTGAGATCGGCACAGCCGTGACATCTCTTGGTTCCACGATGGTACTTAAGGTTTTAAGCGATCGCCCCGTCAACAATTCCACATATGGCATATATAGCCATCGCTTTGATCATCCCAAGTTAGGATGTCTATGGCTTGTGGGTGGAGCATCAAATGTCGGTGGGGCAGTATTACGACAGTTTTTTAGTGATCAGGAATTGCAAGAGCTAAGCGATCGCATTAATCCCGATCTTCCTAGCCCCCTTGATTATTATCCTTTGCCGAAAATAGGCGATCGCTTTCCTATTAATGATCCTAACCTTGCCCCACGTTTAGAACCACGCCCTAATGATCCCGTAGAATTTTTACATGGGTTACTGGAAAGTATGGCAAGAATCGAGGCGCAAGGCTATAAACTTTTGCAAGAGTTAGGTGCTTCACCCATTCAACAAATTTATACCGCAGGTGGTGGGGCGCAAAATCAAGTATGGACAAAAATTCGCGATCGCTATCTTCAGATCCCGATGCAAAAGTCTGTACAAACCGAAGCGGCTTATGGTGCGGCGTTATTGGCTAAAATACCCCTATGATTACTCCACTCAAACGTAAAAATTTTGATGAACTGATCCCTGCTGTTCCCACTTCTGAGCAGTACCAATACTATTCGGGGAATGGACAGAATGTGTTTCGGCGGGTTGCAATTTCGATCGCTAGTGTGATTATTTTCACGATTCTCTATAACCGTGTTAACGAAAATAGTCCTAATAGCTTTGCGGCTGTAGCTATGTTTGTATGTGCGGCACTAGGAGGACTCTATTGGATGTTGGAGCCTGTAGCTTTAGCAAGTATCCGTAATGCTAAGTTGCGGCGCTTTGCATATTGTGGTTTTTGGCAAGCAGAGGTGTTGGATGTGTACGTTTCCCAAGAGGTCTTGGCAAGAGAAGAGAAGGTTGATTCGCGGGGAAGAATGGATGTTAGTTATGATGCCGAAAGCTTTTTGAATATCGAGCTTGGGGATGAAACGGATTTTGTGACGACTTTACGTTTACCAATGAGGCGCGAACTCAAGCGGATACGACCAGAACAGACTGTATATATGTTGTTGTTTTCTAATGATCGTCGCTTTGGTCGTGTTAGTCGCCAAACCTCGGATGCTTATATACCGCAATACAATCTTTGGGTTGGTGATTATCCCTATTTACGCCGTGATGCCTTTATTGATCTCACTAAATATATGGTCAAGCGATCGCAAAGGGTAGCTAGATAAAAGTACAAAACGAAGTTTTTACTTTTATCTGCATTTGGTCAAGCGATCGCAAAGAATAGCTCGATCAATGCAAAACTTCGTTTTGCATTGATCGAAAACAGCGATCCCAAAGCTTAAGAAACTTGGAATATGTGCGCTATATCACTGCTAGCCATGAGACGATCCCCTACTCTGGGATCATGAACTGGCAAAGATAAAGATTATTCACAGGTAAAGGCAATGTTAGATATTCAAGAGCGCAAAACTAATCCGAACAACCTACACAATCAGGCTAAGCAACTAACTTGTATTTATCGTAACGAAAGTTCAGTTATTCAGATTGTACGTATATCTCAACCTAGTATTGCGTTCTTTGAAAGATCCATTTTGCCAAATCAATACATTCATTTTTCTACATCAATGGATGCCTTATTAGAGGTTTATGAAGGCATAATGTCGGGCTTAGTTCATGCGGATACGATTCCTTGCTATCAACTAGCGATCGCTGCCGATATTGATAAATCTCCAAGTCACATAAACTCAAAAGCACCTCATCATGAATTGTCGAAGAATTCACAAGGTATATTGGCTAAAGTTGCCTAAGCATATTTATTGATGAGCAACCTAATCAATATTAAAGAGAAAGAGAGCGCTAGCGCTCTCTTTCTCTTTGGTGAATCATCGCGTCCCGAAAAAAACTACAATAGGAGCCAATAGTAATTGACGATAACTTAAAAGAAATTAAGACTGTGACATATAAAGTTGGACTTCTCGGATTAGGAACCGTTGGCGCTGGTGTTGCCAAAATTCTCCAAGACCCTAATGGTCGCCATCCCTTACTCCCTGATATCGAAATCGCACGTGTTGGTGTGCGATCGCTCAATAAGCAGCGTGATGTGGCGTTCGATCCCAATATAGTCACAGATGATTTGGAGTCTATTGTTAATGATCCTGCGATCAATATCGTAGTTGAGGTAATCGGCGGGATCGAGCCAGCAAAAAGTTTAATTTTAAAAGCGATCGCCAATGGTAAGCATGTGGTTACTGCAAACAAAGCTGTAATCGCCAGACATGGCAACGAGATTTTTTCTGCTTCCAAACAAAAAAACGTATATGTAATGTTAGAAGCTGCCGCTTGTGGCGGTATTCCCGTAATTCAAGCCTTAAAACAGAGTCTCGGTGCTAATCGTATTACTGAATTGACGGGCATTGTCAATGGCACAACCAATTACATTCTCAGCCGTATGTACTTTGAGGGGGCAGACTTCGGCGATACCCTTGCTGAAGCTCAAAAATTGGGCTATGCCGAAGCCGATCCCACTGCGGATGTCGATGGTTATGATGCTGCCGATAAGATGGCGATTTTAGCAAGTCTTGCCTTTGGCGATCGCGTTAATCTTGAGGATATTTACCGTGAAGGAATTCGCTCGATCACCAGTGCGGATATTGGCTATGCCAAAGAGTTAGGCTTTACGATTAAGCTCCTCGGTATTGCGAGAAGAGCCGCAGGAAAAGAAGAGAGCGATTTGGAAATTCGGGTACATCCTACCCTCATCCCGATCCAGCATCCCCTTGCCAATATTCATGGAGTCACTAATGCGGTGCGTATTGAAGGTGATCCAGTTGGTGAAGTGGTATTTTCGGGCCCTGGGGCAGGCTCAGGAGCAACCGCTAGTGCTGTAGTTGCCGACATTATCAATGTTGTCGCAGCTTTGAAGTCCGTCCCTAATAACATCAATCAACTGATGGGCTGTTCCCATGAACACTATGCCAAGATTGCGCCCATTGAAAATACGGTGACGCAGTTCTATGCCAGATTGCTCACCCACGATAAACCGGGGGTAATTGGTGATCTTGGTACTGCCTTTGGTCATCACCATGTTAGTTTGAATGCAATTTTGCAAAAAAATACGATTCACGACGGCTTAGCCGAAATCGTGGTGGTCACTCAACAAGTGAGCGAGTTGAATTTCCAGCAGGCGATCGCTGCCATTCGGGAGTTACCCACATTGCATAGCATCCCAACAATATTACGAGTTTTATAAGTTTACAAATAGAAAAACGGCACTTTGTGCCGTTTTTCTATTTGTAAACAGGTTCTTTATTGGTTAAGTAATTTTTTAGCTCAGATTCTAGATTTTGATCGCTGCGGTGGGCTTCCCATTCTTCAAAGCCGAACATACCGAAAAAATCCCACTTGCCAGACATGGAATTACCATCTTCAGTGATCGCACCGTTATAGTTAACCGCAGCAAGTTTTTTATTATTTCCCCGATAGCTTTTGACGAAGCTAATATGTCGCCCAATCACTTCTCCGTGAATTGTAGCTTCGCCTAAATGCCCATCATCAAGAATATTCCCGTAAATAGTATTGCCATTTTGGACAAAGGTTGCCTCGAACCGAGTTTGATTACCCTGTTGCCAGTAAGTGCCAAGCCAACTACCACTGATATTAGCCATATTTTATTTAGCCTATTGGTGTTTTTATAGCGGTTCCCCGATTAGCAATTGCCTCATGCAGTCTGTATTTGAAAGTGTGGCGAAGTCACACTTTCAAAATTTCTCTGGTCCTTAATTCAGCGCAACGCGCTTTACCTAAATATTGCTAGTCAGCTTGTTCTATTGTAAGAGAGCGTAATCATCATCTGAATGATCGCTTTTTTAGTAGACTGAGAAGCAAACACTTAGATGAAACGTAATGGCAGCTACTTCTTCCCCAAAGCCGAAAATTATTGTTCTTGATGACGATCCGACGGGTTCACAGACTGTGCATAGCTGCCTATTGCTTACAAAATGGGATGTGGAAACCCTACGGATTGGGCTAGCCGATGAATCTCCAATTATGTTTGTGTTGACAAATACACGATCGCTGACTCCCGAAGATGCAACCAAAGTCACCCGCGAAGTTTGCCGCAATCTCAAACCTGCTCTGGAAGCAGAAGGTATCCATGAATTTTTGATCGTCAGTCGTTCGGACTCGACTTTGCGGGGACATTATCCAGTTGAGACCGATGCGATCGCTGAGGAGTTAGGTAACTTTGACGCGCATTTCCTTGTGCCAGCATTTTTTGAAGGTGGACGCTTTACCAAATCAAGTGTGCATTATTTAGTAGTTAATGGTGTGCCTACACCTGTACATGAGACCGAATTCGCCAAGGATTCGGTATTTGGCTATAAGCACAGTTACTTACCCGATTATGTCGAAGAAAAAACTCAGGGGCGCATTCCTGCGGATCAGGTAGAACGATTTTTATTAGGGGATATCCGAGCGGGAATTCGGTTGCGCCTAGCGAGACTCCGCAACAATCAATGTGGTGTGGTCGATGCCGAAAATCAAGCTGACCTCAATCAATTTGCCTCCGATGTTTTGGCGATCGCCGCAACTGGCAAGCGCTTTCTCTTCCGTAGTGCGGCGAGTTTATTGACTGCCCTTGCTAAGCTCCCACCGCAACCCATTCCTGCGGAAGAAATGTCCAAATATATGCGATCGCACAAAGCTGGTGTTGCGATTGTTGGCTCCCATGTCAAAAAGACCACCGAGCAGTTGGAGAATCTACTCAAGGCTCCCAATACCGTTCCCGTTGAAATTGACGTGGCGCGTTTATTGAGCGATACGGAAGCCCAATCGGCAATTCTCAAACAGGAAGCCTTAGCCCAAGTTGCACAGGCTCATGCCGCAGGGAAAACTGCCGTCGTGTTTACCAGTCGTAAAGAATTAGAATTTGCGGATATCTCCACTCGCCTCGCTTTTGGTCAGTCGGTATCGGCATTACTAATGGCGATCGTGCAGAAACTACCTACCGATATTGGCTTTTTGATTAGCAAAGGTGGCATTACTTCTAATGATGTCTTGAGTACAGGCTTAAATCTGCCCACAGCAAGGCTATTAGGTCAAATTTTGGCAGGTTGCTCCGTGGTGCGGACTCCCGCCGATCATCCCCGTTTTCCTGATTTACCTGTGGTCTTGTTCCCCGGAAATGTGGGTGACGCGAATGCTCTAGCGACGGTTTATACAAGATTGGCAATGGGCATTGAGGACTAAAACCATGGAGCATTGCCTAGCATTACTTCATGGTTTTCTGAACCAAGCGTTACAGCCTATTGAGGTTTTGAGTAGTACAGAGAAATTTTTGAAAGCGCGGCTCCGCCGCGCTTTCAAAAATTTCTCTGGGGTTTCAGTAAGCGCAAAGCGCTGTATGCTTTGAGTAAACGATTGTAAAGATTATTTGTAAAGAAGATTTATGGCTTTAAAGGTTGGCGATCACGCTCCAGAGTTTAGCTTGCCAGATACTAACGGCAATATTGTGACTCTTTCTAGTCTCAAAGGTAGCCGTGTAGTTTTGTATTTCTATCCTCGCGATAATACCCCCGGATGCACCAAGGAAGCCTGCGGCTTTCGTGATAATTACGCCCAATTCCAAGCGAAAAATACTTTGATTTTTGGTGTCAGTACCGATGATGCAAAGTCTCATCAAAAATTCACGCAAAAGTTTGATCTACCCTTTCCATTACTCACCGATGCTGATGGTCAAGTTGCCACAGCCTATGAGAGCTATGGACTTAAAAAATTCATGGGTAAAGAATATGTGGGTGTCTTCCGTAATACCTTTGTGATCGATACGGAGGGTAATATTGAGAAGATTTATCTTGGTGTTAAGGCAGAGTTACATCCTGCCCAAGTTTTAGCAGATATCTAAAGGATGTTTGAGGTTTATTAAGTTGGAACCAAGTATCACTAAGCCCGTTGCTGAACCTTGGGTAATTCGCGATCGCCAATTTATTTGGGGCGATCGCACCTACATCATGGGCATTTTGAATGTTACGCCCGATAGCTTTAGCGATGGCGGTCAATTTAACTCACGGGATGCGGCACTGCAACAGGTGGCGCAGATGTTGCCCTATATTGACATCCTCGATATTGGTGGCGAATCGACAAGACCGAATGCTCAACCTGTTAGTGCGGCGGAAGAAAGCGATCGCATTTTGCCGATTATCGAAGCCATCCGTTCCGAATATCCGAATTTACCGATTTCTGTAGATACCGTAAAGGCGAGTGTAGCAAGGTCAGCGATCGCCGCAGGTGCAGATATACTCAATGATGTCTCCGCAGGCAGATTTGATCTCGATATGCTGCCTTTAGTAGGAAAGCTGCAAGTCCCAATTTTTTTGATGCACATGCAAGGGGAACCGCGCACAATGCAGGAAAATCCTAGATATAGTAATGTCGTGCGGGATGTAAAGCAATTTCTGTCAGACGCAATTTTGGTTGCTAAAGCTTGGGGAATTCCTCAACATTTAATCGGAATTGACCCTGGTATTGGTTTCGGTAAAACCTTAGATCATAATCTTGAACTTATCAAGAATTTAAGTGCTTTTAAAACGCTCCCAGCACCACTTTTGCTAGGGGTATCTCGCAAAACCTTTATTGGTAAACTTTGCGATCGCCCTGAGCCTAAAGATCGCCTCTATGGAACAATCGCTGCCTGTACTGCCTGTATTGCAGGCGGAGCAGATATTTTGCGCGTTCATGATCCCAAAGAAATCGCTGATGCTTGTCGTTTAGGCGATGCCATTTGGCGGTAATCCCATAAACTGCATCATTTCTATGCACAATTAGCACAGAACAAAAACTATCAGTTACAGTCCATCAGTTACAATAACCAAACAGGATGTAGGCTTTAATACAATCTTGTAAAGTTTGTAATCATTTTTTAGAGGGCAAGACGTGCCACAGGCTAAGCATTTGTTGATTGGTTCTACCAGAGCAGGTAGTGGGAAATCAGCAACAATTTTGGGTTTAACATATCATTTGCAAGCCAAGGGTTACAAAGTTGGCTACGGTAAACCAATTGGCACCTTTACGACCAAAGAATTACCTGAATCAGCAGAGCATAGCGAAGCTGATGTGGACTTCATCCAGAAAACGCTAAATTTGCCATCGTCGCTTTTGCGTCCCACGCTCCTCAATCTTGACCGCGCCGCCCTCCAGCGTCGTCTATCTGGTGAAGATAAAGCTGATTACAGTACCAAACTGGAAGAATACAAAAAAATTATTGAGGGCGATCTTGTCCTTTTAGAAGCACCTGCGAATACTGCCGAAGGGACAATTTTTGGGCTGTCTTTAGAGCAGATGGCAAACAATTTAGATGCGCCAATTCTATTGGTAATGCGATTTGGCTCATTGCTGGTCGTTGACCATATCTTGATGGCAAAAAATCGCTTTGGCGATCGCCTCTTGGGTGTGGTAATCAATGACATTCCTGATGACCAGTATGAAACTGCGATCGAAATCCTGCATCCTTACCTCGAAGAGCAAGGCATTCCTGTATTTGCGCTCATGCCCGAAAACCGTACTTTGCGAAGTGTCAGTGTCTCCGAACTCATCGATCAACTTGGTGCAACCATCCTTAGCTGTCCTGAAAATATTGATTTAAGCAAAGTGATGGTCGAAGAGTTGAAAATTGGGGCAATGGATGTTAACTCTGCCCAAAGCTATTTTCGCAAGTCCTATAACAAAGCTGTAATTACAGGTAGCAGTCGCATTGATCTTCAGTTTGCGGCTTTAGAAACCTCTACTAATTGTTTGATTCTCACAGGTCGCCCCTATATTAGTGATGATGTTGCCCATAAAGCAATGGAGCTAGGCGTACCTGTTCTCTCAGTCAGCAAAGATACCCTCAGTACCGTCAGCATTATCGAAAGCTGTCTTGGTCAAGTCCGCCTGCATGAAGGCATAAAGGTGACTAGTATCTGCGAAATGATGGGCAAACATTTTAACTTTGAGCGTTTTTTGAAACTTATGAAAATCAAAGCTTTGGCTACTGCTTAGGGACTTGACGAGAAAAAAGATACCACCGAGTTTGTATGGCTTCGACTTCGCTCAGCCAACGTTGGCTGAGCGAAGTCGAAGCCATAGGTACTTTAATTAATCGCAAGTCCCTTAGAACAAAGCAAAAGCCCCCATGCATAAATATGGAGGCTTTTGCTTTGCAACTCAAGTTTTGTGGCAATGCTTCGCCGCGCCACAAAACTTGAGTTGTCTTATTACATTTCTTTTAAAGTTTTCCATCCAGGAGTCCATAGTGATGGATGCTTTAGGGATTTAGCATTGAGCCAGAAACGCACCGAATCATCACAGGCTGCCTTAATCTCTGCAAAAACTAAATCCCCCTCATTTTTGCGATTTACCACAACAAAATGCCGCCAGCCGAAGGTTTCTTGCATGGCAGTCCATTTTGAGCCAATTAGGTGTGGAAATTTCTGTTTCTTGGGCATAAGCCTTTAACAAACAAATGCCCTAGGGCATTTGTTTAGTCAACATCATCATCATCGATATCATCATCATCATCATCGATGTAGCTAGCATCATCACCGAGCATCAATTCGCTGAGTTCTTCCGCTTCATCATCAAACTTCAAGCTAGATTCAGTGCCTTCTCTGGCAATGAGGCGACCTGTAGATTCGAGCCAGTCGAGGATCGATACTTCCTGTTGGGTAGGAATGAGGGCGGCTGGTTGGTTGCGACGTTGAACGCGCAAAGCTGGGTTATTCATATCTTCAAAATATCTATAATGAGGAACAATGCAAGAAGGGCGCAAAGCGCCCTATCTCCAATTCTTTAGAAACCTGCGGGTAAGCCAAGCCCACCTGTAAGCTCTTCCATTTTTTGTTTCATCGTGCCAGTCGAAAGCTGATAGGCATCCTTAAGCGCCGCAAGCACTAGGTCAGATAAAACTTCTGCACCTTCATTCAAGGCTTCAGGAGCAATTTCTACACCTTGGGGTTCTTGGTTGCCACTTAGAGTTACTTTGACTAAGCCGCCGCCCGATTCGCCAGTTAGACGTAGTTGATCTAATTCTTCTTGTAGTTTTTTAGCGCCTTCTTGAATTTGCTGCGCTTTTTGGAAGGCTTCTTTCATTTTGCCTAAACCAAAGCCAAATCCTTTTCCGTCTGACATAGCAGTATCAGTCTTGTTCTAAGTTTTCCCGTATATTATGTCACTAATCGTCACGGTTCGGTAAGTACGGTCATTGCTAATGATGCCCCAAAGACTAGTTTTGCTTAGACAAGAGATGAGTGGCGGCGCAAAGCGCCGCCACTCATCTCTTGTCTGGCTATTTCGTCCATAGCTATAGCATTAGTGATAGGTAATTTCAGCACTAAAATCATGGATTTTTTTAAATTTATAAAAGTCCATGATTGCGCCCCAGATGGCTGTGCCTGTTTCAGGCTCGACTCCGCGATCGCCACTCCAAAATTCATCAGCGCTAACCTCAAAACCTAAGACAACTTGACGCGATTCGTTTAAATATTGAAAACAACATTTGGCATCTTTAGGCATTTCGGCTTTGTAGCGACCATTAGCAAATGAGACATCTAGTAAACAACCAGCGAGGGGTTCGATGTCATTTATGGTGAGTTGATTGAGCCGATCGCGATCGCGTCCAGCCCCAGTCCATGCGACAGGATCTTTAAATCCCCAATATTTCACCTGAATTTTGCCGTCATTTTCCACAAATTGCAAAATGCGTTGACGATAGGGGCGATCGAGGATCAGGGCATTGGTTTGTTCGGCAAAGATGGCAATGCTGCCTAAAACGTTATATGGGATAGGACGCTGCCACCAGACTAAATTTACAAACCAAACAGGTTGATCGAGCGATTGTTCACGGTTGCTAAATTCCCCCGTCATCCATGAAGCGAGAGTTGAGAGTTCTTTAGAAATACTTATAGGTGCCATAAATAACTAATGCTAGGTAGTTGCGGGTGATTGCGGATAGAGTGCATCCAAAATCTAATTTGCGAGGTCAGCTATAACTTCAGCTAAGCCAGTTACGACTCTTGTAAGCTTACCAAAGTCAATTTTGTCAAAAGTATCTTGTTCTGTATGGTAATGCGGATAGCGGTAAGTAGCAGTGTCTGTAACCATGATTGCGGGATATCCCTGTTGCCAAAAAGACCAATGATCTGACCAACCAATTCCAGGTATCCAATCAGGTAAAGAAGCGCCTTCAGAGGGGAATTGGGCATGATTACGAAAAGAGGCGATCGCTTTTCGCACCAAATCTCCAGATTGGATATTGCCAATAAAACCAATGAAATTCCCTTGGTTTGGATAAAGTAAGCCGATAGGAAAAGGATATTTCTGGCTTTTCTCAATATCTGAAAAGTATCCCATCGTCTCTAGGCTCAACATTGCCACAATATTTTCGCCTTGCTCATGTAATTGTTTGGCATACACTAAACTCCCCATATCCTTTGTCCAGAAATAGGGTGGTTCTTCATTCGTAAATTCCACAAACCGAATAGTTCTCTTTGTGGGTTTTGTGGCAAATATTCTAGCTAGTTCTAGTGTTGCTGCTGCTCCTGTGGCATTGTCGTTAGCACCCTGACTATTAAAAGCGGTGTCATAATGACCGCCCACTACCACAATTTCTTGAGGTTGATCGGTTCCTATTTTTTCAACTTCTAGGTTGTAGTACGGTTTACCCTGAATTTTGTACTCAATTGATTTTGGCTGATAACCTGCTTTAGTAAATGCTTCTTCAAGAAAAGCTTTGGTAGCATTTAGCTTTGCATATTGTCCAGAATTTCTGGCTCCAATTTCCGAGGCGATTTTTTGAATGTCCTGTTTTAGCAAAGCTTGCAATGCTATTTCTTCATTATTTAAAGTTGTAAATTGACCTCTATAACTTTGGGCTGGCATCGCAAACATGGTGAACCATCCCCATATGCTAAGAACGAGTAAAATACCGCAGAGTATAGTCAAACGGATTAATGCTGATTTACTAACAATCTGGAATTTTAATCTACGTTTATTAGATGGCTGGTACATAATTTCGCGATCGCTATTTCCAAAATCTTTTATGCAAAATTGATTCAATATCTCGTTCAAATTCCCATACTTCAGGAAAATTTGTATCTGGATAATCGGCAGTCAAATCATAGAGCGCAGATGAGTAGTTAAAGTCAAACCTTTCATTCCAATTTTCTTTTAAGCTAGGGGCATCTCTAAAAATAAGCTCAATACCGCATCGATAAAAGCTGATGTCGCTTTGCCATCTCTCAAATTGATTGGGTAAGGGGACGTATAGGCGTTTGAGCATGTTTACAAGTAAGTTTTTCAGCTTGTCATCTAAATCTCTTTTGAGAATAAAGATTAAGCTTTCAAATTCTTCAATCAGGTTGTCTAAGTCCAGATTTTCAAAGTCTTTGGCTTTAAGCTTGGCGACATTTTCCTGAACCCAAAGTATATAATCTTGGTCAAATAAAGACTGATCCATTCTAATCTTTGCCTGTAAAATCAGGGGAGTATACTGAAAAATCCGCAACTGCTACTATGTTATCTCCCGCACTCGACCCAGTGAATGATGAGTGGAGCTTTCTTGAAATTTGGATCGATCCAATGCAGTCGCCACCTTATTTGTTAATGCTAATGGGCGATCGCATGGGTGTATGTCGTGTTTGCGATCCTGTTGAAAATTATAAGGTTGTGTTAACTAGTCCAAGCTATGAAGAAGCGCAATTATGGTTATTAGAAGATGAGTTTGAGCCAATTAACGGAAGGCTTTCTCTTTCTGAAGTTTTAGGAGGGTCTTAATTACCTATTTTTTAATCCTATAAAATCAAGTGATGATCGCTTTCTTTAACGTCAAAATATCAGCATTAAATTTCTTGTATAATTGACACTGATTGCAACTAGCAAAACAATATGAAACTTAAAAGAGTCATTATCAAAGGTCTAAACAATAAAGTTGATTGTAATCGGTATTTTCACGATGACATAAATATTGTCACAGGCATCAATGGCTGTGGAAAAACAACATTATTAAAAATTCTCTGGTATGCCATTTCAGCGAATATCGAGCGTCTTATCTCTGACATAAGTTTTGAATCATTTTACTTAGAGACCAGTCATTTTTGCTTGTCACTATTCAATGACGATGGTATTCAATGGCAACATATCGCTAATGGAGTCAAACAAAATGGTTTTATTAATTTAGGTGAATATAATTCAGCAGATGAGATCGGAGTATTAAAATCTTTAATCATAAAAGATAGAACATCATCTTTGTTCTTTCCGACTTTTAGAAGAATTGAAGGGGCATATTTAAAGACAATAGCAAATATTCGCAGTATGGGGATGACAGAAAGAATGCTTTCAGGTATTTTGGACAAGCCGATAGATGCATTTAGTATAAAAATACAAGATGATTTTGAAAAATTGTCGGATACTTTAACTTCTTTAGAGCATAAATTCATATGTTCTGTTTCAACTCATGATCTGGGCTATTTACTCCACTTACACGATGACAAAATAACCAAGAAAATTGAAGAATGTTCGCGTGCTTTAAATAAATCATTAATCAGTAAGCTTGAAAACATAAAATCTGGTATTGAAGAAAGCAAAGATGAATCGTTAGCTATTGTTAGTAAACTACAGCGAGAAGTAGCAGATGTTAATAATAAGCGTGATGAGCTTCTTCAACCCTTCAAAGTGCTATCTGAATTAGTTACTAAGGTTATGCATTATAAAGGTGTAAAACTTGATGATTTCACTATTGGACAATCAGACGATGCTATTGATTCTAGATTGCTTTCGTCTGGTGAACAACAAATGCTGAGTTTTCTTTGCTACAACGCATTTTATGAGAATTCAGTAATATTTATTGATGAACCTGAATTAAGTCTCCATCCAGACTGGCAGCGTAGATTATTTCCTAACTTGATGAAACAACAATCAAGCAATCAGTTTATTGTTGCTACCCATTCGCCTTTCATTTATTCTAAATATGAGGATAAAGAAATTATTTTATCTGAGGAGAAGGGTGAATGAGCAGAGGGATAAGTCTTTCTGAAAATGAAATTGTATCTTATTTAAAGAAAACTTCACTCCCAACAATCTTGGTTGAAGGCAGGGATGAGCTATCGGTTTATACTAGATATTTAGAAAGTAAAATTAATATTGAGGATGTTGATGTATTACCTTGTCAAGGAAGAGTTACACTTCTCAATGTTTTTGATAGAAGAGAAGAGTTTAAACATAAGAAAGTTGTCTTTGTCGCAGATAAAGACATGTGGTTTTTCGTTGGTATTCCTCAAGAGAAAAGATATGAGGAATATATCGTTTTTACAGATGGGTATTCCTTGGAAAATGATCTTTACATTGAGTCTCAATTTAGTCAGTTATTAGACAAAAAAGAAATTATAGATTTTTATAAGTTGATTAAAGAACTCTCGATTTGGTTCGCCTTTGAAGTTAATCGTTATATAAAGACTGGCTCTTCACAATGCAATTTTGATTTGCACAAAATATGTCCAAATAATGTTCTAGATAGTGAATTCAAACAAAAAATAAATTTTGTTAATCCACCACAAGAACTAGTAGATAAAATTTATAGTGACTATACTAGAGCTTTACGAGGAAAAAACTTATTTCAAGCTCTATTAAAATTTCTTTCTACTCAAAAACATTCTAATTTAGGACGCGAAAATCTTCTAGAATTGGGAGCAAGATTTAGGAATCCAAGAATAGAATTACTTGTTAGTAAAATCGTTCAGAAGTTTCAAGAGTATAGTTAATCATTTAATGCTTGCTTGTATCCTATAAAGCATAGTTTCACATCCTAGCATTCAAAACTTGCTCAGCAGTTAAGTTCAAATTTGGAAATGTGGGCGAAGCGATCGCATCATTACCGCGAAACAAATTAATTTCATACTCTCCATCTACCAAAGTACAGATCGAAAGAGTAGGTTGTTTTGGTTTGCCGATATGTCGAATCCCACCCAAACCTAAATAATCAGCAATCCAATATTCAGGAATACCTAAAGCCGCATAATCCTCAACCTTACGCGCATAATCATTTTGCCAATTACCACTCACAACTTCCGCGACAAACTTAATTGAGCTACCCCTTGTAATGATCGATTGTTCTTGCCAGAGCGGTTCTTTTGCAACTTCCGTTCGATCTATAACCATCACATCAGGACGAAAAGCCGTCATACTCGCACTAGAGGGACGAAATAATCCTCTTTGCAACACAAACCAAGGCAAACCTAATTGATCGATCTGCACACAGATTTTTGCCGTGATCAAAGCCGCAACTTCCTCATGCTGCCCCGTTGGTTCCAAGTCGAATATCTCTCCATCAATCAATTCATAGCGATTATCACCACCATAACGGGCAATAAACTCATCTAGGCTGACAGGTTGATGCTGTACTTGTGCGATCGCAAGGGTCATAGCTCATCTAGCCCCAATTAGTATTTTCAGCTTACCAAATTTTAGAATAACCTAAGAGATGAGTGGCGGTGCTTCGCGCCGCCACTCATCTCTTAGGTTTTGATTTTCCTGTGCATTGCTATAGTAGCTAACGCTGACTAGCTAACACGATGTCCAAACGATGCAAAAATAGTAGATCGATTCTACTGGAGAAAGATTAGGTGTCGGACAAATTTGATTACGATTTGATCATTATTGGTGCTGGCGTTGGCGGACATGGCGCAGCCCTCCATGCCGTTGCCTGTGGCTTAAAAACGGCGATCGTCGAAGATGGCGTAATGGGCGGAACCTGCGTTAATCGTGGTTGCATCCCCTCCAAGGCATTACTAGCCGCTTCGGGACGGGTGCGCGAAATGCGAGCAAAGTCTCACCTAAAGGCATTAGGCATTGATGTCGGTGAAGTAAATTTCGATCGCGGGGCGATCGCTAGTCATGCCGATAACTTAGTACTGAAATTGCGCGGCGACTTGACCAATAGCCTCAAACGATTAGGCGTAGATATTTTGGAAGGTCGTGGTCGTGTGGCTGGCGTGCAGAAAGTTAGTGTTGGCAGTAAGACTTACACCGCAAAAGACATTATTCTTGCTACTGGTTCCGAGCCATTTGTCCCTCGCGGTATTGAAATCGACGGCAAAACCGTCTACACCAGCGATCAGGCTGTACGTCTAGAAACCTTACCCCAATGGGTCGCAATTATTGGTAGCGGTTACATCGGTCTAGAATTTGCTGATGTTTACACAGCGCTAGGTTCAGAAGTAACGATGATCGAAGCGTTAGATATTTTGATGCCAGGGTTTGATCCTGATATTGCCAAGATCGCGGAGCGTGTACTTCTCAAACCTCGCGATATCGAAACGAGAACTGGTGTATTCGCTACCAAGATTACGGCTGGTGCTCCCGTCAAGATTGAACTTACCGATGCCAAAACGAAGAAGGTAGTAGAAGTTCTGGAAGTGGATGCTTGTTTGGTTGCCACAGGAAGGATTCCACTTACGAAGGATCTTGGTTTAGAAAACGTAGGTATTGCGCCTAATCAGCGTGGATTCATTGATGTGGATGACACGATGGCAACTTCCGTTCCTCATCTTTGGGCGATCGGGGATGCAACAGGCAAGATGATGTTGGCTCACGCAGCTTCGGCGCAGGGTATTGTCGCTGTGGAAAATATGTGCGGTCGTGCTACCACCGTCGATTATCAAAGCATCCCTGCGGCAGCATTCACCCATCCTGAAGTTAGCTTTGTCGGTTTGACGGAACCACAGGCTAAGGAAAAAGGTGCAGCAGAAGGCTTTAAAGTAGCTACAGCCAAGTCTTACTTTAAGGGCAATTCCAAAGCGATCGCTGAAGGAGAAACTGAAGGCTTAGCCAAGATTGTTTATCGTGAAGATACAGGCGAACTCTTGGGCGTACATATCATCGGTATCCATGCTTCGGACTTGATTCATGAGGCATCGGCAGCAATACGCGATCGCCAAACGGTGCAGAAGTTAGCAACTGTGGTTCACGCGCACCCAACGCTCAGCGAAGTCTTGGATGAAGCTTACAAACGCGCCGCCCATATCTAAATTCAGAAAGCACTCCATTGGGGTGCTTTTTTGTTGAATTTTAAGGTTGAGAAACTCATGGAATACAACATAGTCCAAAGTGAAAACCACCAAAAAATGACAATTAAAGGGAAACCTGAAGTTATCATTATTGTGTTTTTAAGTATTTGGGTTTCAGCTTGTATGACTCCATTATTGTCTTTCCCATTTATTGCGTATGACAGTCTTTATTCTATGGGGACAAAGACTTTAACCTGTGAGCATAGTGCGGTTAAAAAAGTCATTTGCCAACAAAAATCTGAGCATTTATTAGGTTATGTCAATTCTGAAGAAACTACATGGAAAGATATTACTCAAGCTGATTTTCATTTAATTACTCGTAAAAATGGTAATAATGAACAATGGATTACTTTAAAAAACGATGGTCAAGAGATAACTATATTTAGCGATCGCATGTCCACTAGTCTGAATATAGAAGCCAATGAGCTAACTACATGGGTAGAAAGATTTAATAAGTTTGTTAATTCTAGTGATGGAAAGATAGAGTTGGTTTATCCAGCAAATCAACAATGGCAGGTGTTGTTTCTACCATGCTTGTTACTATTATTTCCCATGTTTGGTCTATCGTTAGCTTACCTTTTATTACAATGGCATTGCTTGACATTTGATCGTGAGCAACAATCTTTAATTTGGGAAGTACAAACAATTTTTGGCAAGCGAAATTATCAGTTTTTATTGACGAATATTCAAGACATTAAACTAACTAAAGTGAGAGGAAGTAAGGGCGGAACTTTCTATTATATTAAAATCTATATTACTGGCAGAAAAAGTCCAATTCCTCTAGTTTCCAACTCCATCACAACCGCTCAAAATATGGCTCACAATTTAGGTCGGTTTTTACGGATTAATGTGCAAGATTTGACGAATATCTGAATGTTATAGCTATACCAGAGTAGAGTTGCGGCGCTTCGCGCCGCAACTCTACTCTGGCTTATGGATAATGCCATAACATCAGTTCGACGAAAGCACAAAATGGTAAAAATCGCAGGGCGATTTTTACCATTTTGCGCCATATTAAAAAAATGGTAAAAAGATAGTCAAAATTTCGCCATCATAGGCAGCACTACTGGAATGCATTCTGACTGTGAGTTTGCCGCCTAGAGCCTTTAATAAAGTCTTGGTAGTAGGTAAGCTCAAACTTAACGTCCCTGTTTCAGGTTGTAACATTAGCCATTGCCCCACCGCTTTGAGCAAAGGTAAGTCCCCACCACTTTGGCTAGTCACCTGCGATTGGAACTGTAATTTGAGATATTCCCCAGCACTAGTAAGAATTAATTGAATATGACTATCAGGGGGAAAGCTCCGTACTAAGCGATCCACTAGACCATTAAGAACTTGAGATAGAAGTAGAGCATTGCTAGAAATGGCGGGAATTTCCGTTGGTAAAATCATTTCCAAAGATATTTGTCGTCTTCCCGCATGTTCTTGCCAACGCATAAATCCATCACTGAGAATATCTTCAAGCTGCGTTGCTTCTAGCATAATTGGATAGCTATCTAGCTGCGCCGCCTCAAAAATCAAATTAAATCTTTCAATCTGTTCCGTACATTCAGCATCTACTCGATCTAAGCGAGTTTTGACTTCTGCGGAGACATCTTTACGGCGTTTAAGCGATCGCACCAACATTCTAATCGTCGTAAGAGGAGTCCGCACCTCATGGGTAATGGCTTTGATAATATCGACTTCTTGAATTTCAGGAATTGGTAATTCTTGATGAATGGAACTCTGCGCCATTAAAATTGCGCCAAACCTTGCCATGATCTGATAAGGAGGCATTGTTGGCGGAAATTGCTGCAATTTGGATTGCAATGAAGTCTGTTGTTCAGTACGCCGAATACGCGGTAATAAAGTTGCGATCGCAATCTGAATTGCGTGGGGATGGAATGACCAGATACAACTATGACTTTTAGTCGATGAGACTACCAAGATACTAAAAGTATCAGTGATGAGGAGACTGAACCATTCCTGATTAAGAGCATCGGACTTAGGTAGAGATACCACCTGTGTATTGCCAATGGGTAAAGTGCCTGTAGGAAATAATGAAGATTTGCTAGTAGTAAATACCCAAGTTTGTAACTCAGTTTGGCGAAAGGCAGCATTTGGGAAGATGTAGGGATGATGCGTAAGGAGTATCCCCTTAAACTGCCTCTGCATCGAAAATTGCTGAAGTACAGCGATCGCACGATGCCAAAATTCCTTTGCGTCAGTTTGGTGCAACTCTTCGACAAACTCACGGGTTTGTGGGTCTTGGTGCAATGCCTCGTATATAGTTGCCAATCCTGTCGCCAATGTTTGTCATCCTCACACTATAGCGGGTTTCAAAATATTAAGGCTTGAGGAATGTCGCAAAGCGGCGTTCCTCAAACATAAGACCAGCCCCTTTCTAACGTCTCTGTGCCTAACGTCCCTGTGCAAGCGCCGCTTCAGCACGATCAAACTCTTGGAGCAGGCGATCGCGTACCTTCGCAGGAACTGCGCGCTTGACAGTGCCATTGTAATATCCTGCCAAGGTATTTAGAGCTGTCAACATTGTTGTATAGGAGTAAAACCCATTCTTGTCGCGATCGGCACGATAACGCGAGACATAGGCGTTAATCTTATATCGAGCCGATGCCTTTACTGCTGCACGATTATCAGCATTTTCAGGCAAATTAATTGCTTCCCGCAAAGTTTTGATTGTGTCCGTCGTATCAGCAACATAGTTGCCAGTCAAACCTGCATTAACAAGGGTCTGAATTTCTTTGGTAGTCAAGCTTTCGTTCTTTCTCGAAAACAAGGCTGCATTTGCTTCTGAGGTGAAACCACCGATTACCACTAATACTGCCAAAGCGAATGCGATCACTGAACGACATAAGCCTTGTAAAGAACCTTCTAAAGATTTATTTAAAGACTTAAATAAAGACCCGTATTTTGCCTTCATAGTTATAAGTTTATGAAATTACACATTTTGTTGTCCCTTTAATCTTATGGCTTTTGGGACAACCTCCCCTAGTATCCAAAGGAGGGGATCGCAATGTCATGAAATCATAACATTGCGATCCCCATGAAAATTAGCTACTGTGATCGCCACAACAATGACAGGTATTTGGTTTTGGCTAAGTATTTGTACTGCTAAGACTGCATAAATGAGCCTAAACCAATAGAAGATAAACCTTTCAGCCATTGACCATTCAAAAAATTTTGGCAAAATGGACATAGCTACAGTCCGATTCCTCAGTTTTATGAAATTGTGGAAAATCTAATTACAAGCAGTTGGAGGTTAATTGTATGGCGAGGGAACGTCCTCCCCTAGAAGAAATGACCTTGCGTCAACTTCGTAAAGTAGCAGCAGAGCTAGAAATTTCTCGCTATAGTCGAATGCGAAAATCTCAGCTACTTGCTGATATCCAAACCATTCTTTCCGCTCAAGGCACAGCCTCAACCCAAGCAGATAGCAGTAACTCGGAGACACAAGAAATCGTGGAAGCATCAAAGTTTAATTTGGGTAGTGAAGAAACAGAAGAAAACTTAGAATCACTTGCCGCTATTGATAAGAGCATTGGCGATCTCCCTACTGGTTATGGTGAAAGCCGCATCGTCTTACTACCCCGCGATCCCCAATGGGCTTATGTTTATTGGGATGTACCTAATGCTCACAAGGAAGAGTTGAGAAAGCAAGGTGGACAACAGTTGGCGCTACGTTTGTACGATGCTACTGATGTGAACTTAGACTATCAAACTCCCAATAACTTACAAGAATACAATAGTGACGAACTCGCTCGTGAATGGTATTTACCTATTCCAATTAGCGATCGCGACTATGTTGCTGAACTTGGCTATCGTTGTGCCGATGGTCGTTGGTTAGTCCTCACTCGTTCTAAGGTTGTCCATGTTCCCCCTGTATTCCCTTCGGAATGGGTAGAAGATAACTTCATTACTGTACCTTGGGATCAAACCCTCAAAGGTCAGACCTTCTTCACATTGGTTCCTCCTGAGAAGAAAGCAGCACCTGCTCCCGAAGAAGTATCTACCACCGATACTTCCTACGACGAAATCTTCAACATCGCTCGCGAAGCCGAAATTCAACGTATTTCTGGTTCACTCTATGGCTCGATGCAGCATGAATCTGGAATCGGTATGGCTCCTGAATCCATTAGCTCCTACATCTTCCCATCGGGTGCAGGCTTGTTTGCTGGAGCAGCAGGTGCGCTTAGTGCTAGCGGCATCAACTACTCTGGTATCGGTATGGAGTCTAGCTATAGCTTCTTCTCTAGCGAAGCCCCCATCCGTCCTCGCCAGTTCTGGTTAGTTGCAGATGCGGAGTTGATTGTCTATGGTGCAACCGAGCCTGATGCTTCGGTCACCATTGGCGGTCGTCCCATTAAGCTCAACTCTGATGGTACATTCCGCTTCCACACATCTTTCCAAGATGGTATCCAAGATTATCCTATCTTTGCGGTAGCAGCAGATGGCGAACAAAATCGCGCCATTCACATGAAGTTCGAGCGTCAAACCCTTGAGCGCCGCACCAATACTAAGGAAGAAGCAATTCCTGAATGGATTAGCTAAACTTCAATACTCTTAAAACAAAAAGCCCTGCAATGCAGGGCTTTTTGTTTTATGTCTAGGTGCAAAATGATAAAAATCGCAGAGCGATTTTTATCATTTTGGAGTTTCTCTATTCCTCAAACTGCCAACGATCTTGAGATGCATTTTCGTCAAAGAAGCGTTTGGGGCGCAATGTTAAAGTAACTTTGCCAAGGATTTCTACCTCTGGCTGGGAGTCAAACCATGCAAATTTGAGATTGCCATCTTGATCTGCGATCGCAAAATAGCTATTTTCATCCCAATCCCTTTGGGCGCGATCAACTAATATCAGGATGTCCTCAGCGCGATCGCGAACGGCGCTAAGTACTTCTTGAGAAATGGCAGCTTGCAAGGTATCAGTATTACAAGAAATAATCACGCCATCTTCGGCTTGATGTACCACAAACCATCCAGGAAGAGTAGCCCAAGTAGCCTTACTATCGGAATGCACAATGCCAAAAGGAGCTATTTCTGTTACTTGAGGAACTGCTTGAAACTGGGCTACCGACAGAGGCAGTGTGCCTACTACAGGCAGGATACGGGGGATATCATCCTCACCATCGTAACGGAAGGTGGGTAAACTTGGAGCTTTCTTTTTAGAGGGATTTGCCATATCAGTGAGCAACCGCTCGATCGCAGCACGAGCTTTGTCACTATGGGCAAACCTTAGACCTCGTGCGATCAATCTTGTGCGTTCCTGTGGATCGATTTTGCCCTGTGCAGCTTTGAGAATTTGCAAAACTACTGCATCCCCCGGATGACGGGTAAATCCCTCTGGTAAATTCGCGACTGTCGAAGCTTCCTTTAGTGCTTTAACTACATCCTTAGCCTCTAATACATCAAGATTTTTCTCAAGGGCAAAGGTTGCCATTGTTACCCGTTCCGATTGATTGAGTACGCGCAACTCATGAAGAATATCACTGCCTTTTTGTTCAAAGTGAGCTAGGACTATATCTGAGGCATTGCCTGCTTGCAAACTAGCATAAACCTGTGAGGCAACGACAATCTGATTTTGTTGGATTGGCTCAAAACCTGTATTTTCAAAGATAGCAAGGGAACTTTCACCCATTTTTTGAAGCATTTGGCAAGCTATTCCCCACTGCACCCAAGTTCCTTCCTTATGGCGTAAGAGTCTTAATAGTCCTTCAGAGTCAGTGGGAAGTGTTGGTACGGGAGTTGGCATAGTTGTAATACAAAATCAAATGAGGGAAGGATTGATCACCATAAATATCATCGCACTTTAGATGTTAAATTTTTTCGCTCATCTGGGTAAGTAGGTAAAGCTATCTCAAAAAAGACAGCTAAGAACTTATACTTATAGCAATTTTAGATTAAACGAACCATAGGAGACTTTTTGAAAGTTTTCCAAAGCAACCCTTTCAAAAAGCCTCCTAATATAAATCAGTGAAAGTAAATGGAATGAAAAGTTATTACTTAGGAAGTTTGTCAATTTTCTCAATTACGGTAGTTGCAGCATTAGCTTTTTCTGTCAAACCACTCTTCTTGAATAATTCAGCAGCTTTCTCAAGATCAACCTTCGCTCCTTGTAAATCCTCTGATTGAGCCTTCGCTAATCCGCGAGTATAGTGAGGATCGCCATCTTCAGGGGTAAGATGAATCGCTTCATTGAGATCGGCGATCGCACCCTTATAATCCTTGAGTTTCGCTTTTTCGGCTCCACTATTGTTGTAGGCTTGAGCAAAGTCTGGACTAATTCTGATGGCTTCTTTATACTCAGCGATAGCCCCCTGACTGTCTCCAGCTTTCGCTTTTTCAACACCACTGTTGTAGTGTTTCGCAGCTTCTTCAGAAGGTTTTTTTGAAGTAGTAGCTGAAGTTTCTGCGGTCGTCTTAACCTCAGTTCCACCTGATACGTTTACCTTAGCTTCGCAAGCATAAAGAAAGCTACCAATTAGAGAAACCAATAGCAGTCCACGCAATTTTAATAATGAATTCATTACAATTTATTTTTCCCTATGTAATTTAGCCAAGTATTCCCTGCTATAAATCTATAAATTTCGGATGATGATAATTCCCCCCAATAAGGCAAGAAAAGATATCATTTTTAAATGAATACTGATCTCTCATTGATTTATTTATAGCTAATATAATAATACAACATTATGTATGTCTTCATTTTAGAGAATTACACTATCAATAAAATTGTTTATAAAGCTAATAGACCTGTTGTGTAATAAAGACTAAAATTGCTGAAATCTTTACAGAGATTAGCTTTTAAGGCTTTTAATTAAAGAACCCTAAAACCATTGCCCAATCTAGACTACAAGACTTTTTTAGCCTATTTTTCAACAGGTCTTATACAGACTTAAGCAGCGACTTGTTTAGAGAGTTTATGTTCGCGCATGGAATTCACAAAACGCTCGAATAAATAATCGGCATCGTGAGGACCGGGGCTTGCCTCTGGGTGGTATTGCACCGAGAAAATGGGTAGGTTTTTATGTTCTAAACCTGCAACAGTATGATCATTGAGGTTGATATGAGTTAGCATCGCGGGAGATTGCTCAAAGGATTCTCCAGTCAACGCAAAACCATGATTTTGGCTAGTGATTTCCACTCGGCGATCAGCATTTTCAGCTTGGTTTTGGGCTGGTTGATTGAGTCCGCGATGTCCAAATTTGAGCTTGAAGGTGTCCCCGCCCATCGATAAGCCTAAAATCTGGTGTCCTAGACAAATTCCAAACATTGGTTTGTCCGCAGCTAGCAAAGCCTTAGCGGTTTCAATGCCTTGGGTAACGGCGGCAGGATCGCCAGGACCGTTGGATAGGAAGATGCCATCGGGGTTGTAAGAGAGAATCTTTTCGGCGGGGGTGTCGGCGGGAACAACGATCACGCGGCAACCATAGCTGGCAAGTCGGCGCAAGATATTTCGCTTTACGCCGAAGTCGATCGCAACAACTGTTAAGGCTTCACCTGTTAACTGTGATGGCTCCACAAATTCCCATTCAGAGATGGTTTTTTCTGTCCATTCATAAATGCGATCGGTGGAAGCTTCTTGCGCGAGGTTCTGCCCTTGCATCGAAGGAGCTGCTTTTACTTGAGCCAATAACACTTCAGGATCGAGGATTTCCGTAGAGATACCGCCATTCATTGCACCGAGCGATCGCAGTTTGCGGGTGAGCGCACGAGTATCAATGCCCGTAATACCAACAACATTATGAGCCTTGAGGTAATCAGGTAAGGACTGACGCGATCGCCAATTGCTAGGTACTACCGTAATATTTCGCGCAATTACACCACGCACCTGTGGACGATCGGATTCATCATCTTCAGGCGTTACGCCCGTATTACCAAGTTCAGGACAGGTAAAAGTCACAATTTGTCCTCGGTAGCTGGGATCGGTCATTACCTCTTGGTAGCCAGTCATACCTGTATTAAATACCACTTCGCCGATCGCGGTTCCAGACGCGCCAAACGCATAGCCACGGTAACAAGTACCATCCGCCAAGACCAAAATCGCTGCTTGCTTTGTTGCCATATCTTCAAATACTCGTTCGTTGCGGTCCACTATTCAGATACTTATTTTGGACACTAGCGATCATTCTAAACGTTATCTAGGTCACAAGATCAAAAAAGAGGACTTGCAATGCAAGTCCTCTTTCGGGTTTAGCTGATGACTTCAGCAATTTCAATTACCTGTCCATCAGGATCTTTGACTAAAAAGTTAAGTGGCTTTTCGCTACGGACTTTGTGCTTAATGCCTTTAATTTGAATTTGCAACAAGAGTTGTTCTACACAGTCGCGATTAAAACAAATATGCCGACTGCGATTGGAATCTGTGGTATTTGCTCCTGGAACGATATGCAGTTGCACATTCTTCTTTAGTTGATACCATGCGCCTTCCATGTCTGCTGAATATTTAGACTTAGCGGTTCGTGCCGTGGCAGGGATATAAATAGGATCAGCAGGTGCACCCATGCCGTATTCATAGCCATAGTAGTAATGTAGCGGCACATCGGCGATCGGTAATTTCAACTCGCCTTCATAAAAATATCGCGCTTGATCGAGGTCAGAAACCATGATCGTATGTACTTTTGGTGCGCTGGTGAGAAACATCCACATGGCAACAGCGTATGCACCGAGCAGCATAACCATGATGCCTTGAGTAGAAAACAGTGACTCCATCGTAAAGCAACTACATATTTAAGAGACTTAGCTTTTTAGTTTAACGCAAATGTCATGGGTTTAAGTTAGTACAGTAACACTTTGAGACTAGTGACCTATTTCATAGGTGAAATATAACTCAAATTGCATGTAGCAAAGTTCAGGATGCACGAGGCTTGTCATGGATATTCATGCCATATAGAAACATATGGAGAATTTCGAGGGGTGACATGGGTGGACTGTGAATCATGATGTCGTCGTTGCTAGGGTGGAGATGAAAACGTATATTTCGCTCATCGTTGCTATGATCTGGCAGATTAAGATCGATTCTTAGAAAAGGAACTTGAGTCTCTCCTTCTTTTTGAGGGAACCTTATTTCAAAATCAAATCCTATAATTTGAGCAGGTTTGCAAGTTTCATCTATAGTGATTGCGAAATCAAACCAGCAGCCATTGTGAAGTTTAAAATGGGGAATATCGTGAGTGCGATTAAAATTTTTTCCTCCACCCATAATTTCTGCATAGCCTTTTTTGCTGATTTGAGATGATGCACCTTTTTTAAGCAACTTACGAATTTCATCTTGCTTGGCATTTAAAATCTTTTCATCACTGGCAGTTGTTAAGCATTTTAAAATTTCTGCCCATAAAGAAGTTGCATTTTTTACTTCGAGGTATGTGTTGTTTAGAGAACGTTCTTGAATCCCCACGCACATCTTTTGCCAATTATTTTTGTCGCTCAAGCAAGTCACCTCGATCAAGTAAAATTAGCCACTCCCCATATTCTGGATCGGTTGGAAGTTGACGATTTTCCGCTAAAGCAATTACATCATCATTAGTTTTGCCAGTCCATTCTTGTAGTGCTGCTAGACGGCGATCGCATTCTTCATCACTCAGTATTTCTGCATCTTTTTGCAAATAATATATTCTTGCACCTAACCAACTCACAAAATTAGGGGCATTATGTATCATTAAATTATTAGCTTGCTCAGAAATTATAAGCAATCCACCTTTATTACCTTTATCCAATCGACTTCTCAAAGCATCGAAGATTTTCCATTCGTTATTTTCCCAAGTATCTAATTCCCATAGCAAAAAATATTCTTCTGATGCTTTGCTAATATCATTAATTACAGCTCTTGCACCAGATTTACCAGATATGCTAGCCGTAATACATTCACTGAAAATCTCAATAGTATCTTGTAAGTCCGTAACTATCGATTCTATATCATTAATATCAACAACAAGAACCATCCAGATATTTCCATCTGGTCGCGCCCCAATTCTTTGTAATAATTCATCTACGGAAGACAGTCTATCGATTAACACGTCTCTTTATTCTCCTTGTATTTTCTATAAGTGGAACTAATATTGGATGAACAGCAAAACGTTGACGAGGATACCCATATTCCAAAATATGCCCTGTGAGCATCAATTCAAAATCTTCAGAAGTTCTTGGAGAAAATGATTTTTCAGTCATAACTGAAACAAGAATATCTATACTTAAATCAGCTAATCCAATTGTTTTTGAACGTTCTATAGCTGCAATTGCTTGGTTTGCATGTTGTTCCATAATTAGATCTGAACCATCCATATAAGCCTCTTCAATTGCTGCTTGACTAAGAGACATCAAATCTCTTAAAACCCCTCCAGAATGAGATATCAGTAATTCTCTTGCCTCTTGATTAATGAGTTTTTCAGGATCTCGCACATTAAAAATCTCTGAAAAAAATTGTCGTGATTCATCATCTTCTAATATATCTAAATATGGCAAGAAATAAAAATTCTCTGTGTTTTTTGCAATATTTACCCTCTCTGTGTATAGAGCTACAATAGAACCTACAAGAATTGCTCCAAGTCCATGCTTATTAATTTCAATTACGTCATCAAGAACAGGTTTAACAAATGTTTTAGATTCTCTTAGTCTATCTAGACTATCAAAAAGAAATACAACCTGTTTAGCTAGTTTCTCATTAACGAATGTACTTGTCTTGATAAAAGCTTGTAAAACTGAACTTCGATTTTCTCGCGTCTCAGTAGTAGTAAATGATTGGGAATTTCCAGTTTTTAGTATACTCTCTATAGCCCCTATACCTTGTGCTAATCTTTGTTGATGGTACGTAACAATTTCGCTATTTCCATATAGTAATCTCTCAAATATTCTCTTAGAATCATTTAGTTCAGAGGTATTGTATCCTTGCAATATTTTTATTAATTCAAGACCTGCTATTGCAATTAAAGCGCCAGATTGAAGCTCAGAAATATCAGTAAAAAGACTGATATCAACATAGATAGCTTTAATATCTTCTAACTCATTTAAAGCTTCTTGCGTTAATAGTAACTGTGTTGTTTTTCCCGAACCAATACCACCAAACAATAAATGTACTGAAGAAGGACGAAGTGCAATTTTACCAGTAATAACTCCTACAGGATTATCGGGCAGATTGACATAAAATCCCCGTTCGACAGCACGTTGAGGATTAGAAGTACCTTCAAAAGCTGATATCAGCCTGCGGAAAAGTTTCAGGCGATCTGACATAACATTTTTAATGAGAGGTTAGTGTTTATATATTAGAGGATTTATTGCGTCCGTAGGGGCAAAGCATTTGCGCCACAATTTTAAACTCACCACAGAAACCTCGATCCGCAAATGCTTTGCCCTCTATGCTTTCACAGAAAAATTGTCCCTGCGTTGTGAGTTTTGGGCTTAGAATTCCCAAATCAAGATGATCTAGGAATTCTATAGATTGAGGTGGGAATGCTAAGCCCCTACAACACATGCATCTTAATCGTGTGAACGTAACTAGCTTTTCTTCACCAAGACCAACTCTTCAGCCGTGAAGTCTTCAAAAGCGGCTTGCTGACTAGCTAATAGATCGACCGTTGCATCAGCGATGTTATTATTTGCCGCAGCCCGATCGCGTAAACGTTGCTGCAAAACCTCCACAGGCGCAGTGCAATAAATGATTTCTACAGGGATGTTTTGAGATTGGGCAGCAGCGATCGCTTGACTGCGTAAACTAATGCGATCGTATTTAGCATCGAGAATCACTGTAAAGCCTTTGCTAGCTAACAATGCACCTAACTCCGCTAACCTGCCATAGGTTTTTGCAGTCATTTCTGGAGTGTAAATGTCATCACTACCACGCTCCATTAGACCAATTCCTGCAATTTGCTTACGAATGGCATCCGATCGCAAATAAATAGCATCTTGCTCAGAGGCGATCGCTCTAGCGGTTGTACTTTTGCCAGAACCAGACACACCTGACATGATGATCACCTTGCCCTGTTTGGGTTGCGTATATTCCCACGCAAGTTTGTAATATGCAGCAGCTTCCGCTTGAGCATTCGCTTTCACATCTGCAGGAATGTTCGGATCATCGAGGAGGAAGGATGTCACTTTGGCGCGAATATAGGCTCGCATACTGCAATGCAGAGGTAGCAGTACTGCTCCTTCATAATCACCCGTTCGTTCCAAATAAGTATTCAGGAAAATATTGGCGAGATCCCTTCTGCCGCGAAATTGTAAATCCATTAATAGAAAAGCCGCATCGTAGAGTACATCACTATTACGGAATGGCTCATTAAACTCGATACAATCAAAAATCTGGATTTTGTCTTGATAGAGACAGATATTTTTTAAATGGACATCGCCATGACATTCACGCACTTTCCCCTTAGCAATGCGATCGCTAAATAAGGCAACATTTTCAGCAAAGAATTTTTCAGTATAGGCACGGGTTTGAGCTAGTTGCTCCTCAGTTTGAGCAAGACCAACATATTTCTCCGTAGAAGCATAGTTATCATTTGCCACAGCGCGAACTGCCTCGGCTGTCCCAAAAGTATTGATATGGTCATTAGTCGCCGCCTGTTGATGAAATGCCGCTAGCTGCTCACCAATTTGTTTTACATGGTCAGCCGTCAAACGCCCCGAGGCAAACATCTCAATCAATAAATCCTCTTGTGAGAACTCTGGCATGGCGATCGCATATTCCACAGGTGTTCCCTTACCAGTGTGATCAAAGCGATATTTGCCATCGGTTTCGACAATCGGTAGAACAGAGAGATATAGCTCAGGCGCAAGACGACGATTGAGCCGCAGTTCTTCCTCACAGAAATATTTGCGCTTCTCTAAGGTAGAAAAATCTAAGAACCCAAAATTCATCGGTTTCTTGACCTTATAGGCATAGCTGCCTGTGAGTAATACAAAGGAAATATGGGTTTGCAAAAGCTGGATTGGCTCTGTGACAGGATGATCGTAAAACTCAGGCGAGAGCATCTGCTCAATAACTGGCGGTAAAGACATAAATGAATTGCGAATGGGTGTGTGTAAATAATATAAGGCTTGCTTGGCAAGCCTTATTTAATATGCGGCGCTTTGCGCTTAAAACCAAACCAAAAACAATATTAAAAACTTTGCTTTGCAAAGTTTTTAATATTGTTTTTGTGGTTCGTTAGGTTAGGACTAGCTAGGCTTTTTATAGCGTGTTAGCCAAGTGAAGAATAGAATTGGTAGTGAAACTGCGACTAATGACTCTGCCCAGAAAAATGATAGAAAATCGCTTAAACCACCAAGGGGAGGAACATTAGGCTGAAGGTTTCGTACCGCAGGCAAAGCAAATAACATACCTGCAATGAGCGTAAACATCCCAAATTCAATGGGACGAGGTTGCAAAGCTACTACCATCGTCATGATAAAGACTACTAAACCAATCAACCACATGGCAAACATTAAGAAAATGGAGAAAGACTTAGTGATGACCGATCGTGATACATTGACACGCAAGCCAATATAGCTATCTGAAGATTCAAATTCAGTTTTAGGAATATAATCAGCATCAACGTTATAGCCTGCGATCGCACCATAGAAATGTAGTGCCATTGGAACCTCTTCTTTCTCATCCTTGGGATTAGAGAAAAACAGAAAGAAATCAGAACTATGTTCATCAAAAGGATAATCGCTCACCTTGCCCTTGGCTATGGATATTGAACCCGTTACTGGGTCAGGAATACGATTTTTCTCTAGGGTGACTTCAGCCTTTCCCGATTCAATTCCTGTAAAAAATTTCAACTCCTTAGCAAGGCGACCTTCCTTAGCAGCATATGTACCTTCTGGTATGGACGCAAAACGAAAATTTAGTTCACCTTTGATCGGATCAACTCCTAATAAAGTGACAGCAACTTCCATCCTATTTGGTTCTTTATCATCACCAAATAGCAAATTTGCTGATTTCTGGGTGCGATCGCTTTGATAGAAATATAGCGCCCCCGAAAATGCCCCAACAAATAGTGCTAAACAGATCAGGATAATGACAATACGCTTCGTGAGAAGCTTGCGAGTAGTATCTGCCATATTATTTCATTTAGATATCGTGAATGATTGGCTTAGTAAAGCACTATCAGACTACCCCACTTTGCGCTCAGTCACTAATGTCAGATTTTCCCATCCCCCCTGCGGGTTATAAGCTCGAATCATCCTTTGGTGGAGGTTTGTTTCTAATAACCAAGATATAGATAAGCGAAATGGCTGACGGGGAATGATTGTTTCAGGACAGGTTAGAGAAGAACCGTCAGGTAAAAACAAGGTCTGGATAGATATAGGGTTTTGCTCAAATCTTAAAATCTGTGGATTGTGAGGATCGATGTGAGCAATTGAAGTAATTGTCTGTGTACCCGCTATTGTGGGCATTTGCAAAGACATGATTGCGCGATCGCCATCACGTCTCCATTCCGTTACCGTTGGTGTTACTTCTGGTGTTAACCAATCGGGCGAAAGAGTAATCGCTTCACCTTCCCACTTGCCTAATAACGCATCAAGAGTTAAAGGGGGACGTTCGGGTGTGTTGCTATGGGGCAGATGTTCACGAATCAGTGTGAACTGTTGTAGTTTGCTAGTTTTGTCATACAGAGGAATTATGCGTAAACGGCGATCGCCATAGATTAAGCCCAACTCTGCCCCAAATTCTGCAACTGGAGAAAACTGAATTGATCCCTGAGAGAAAGCTCCATTTTCAAATAGAATTATGCTTTTATTTAAGGTGCGATATTCCAATACTAAGTCCTGTGGCTGTCCATCATAAAAGCGACGCACGACTTGATGCATTGTTTGCTGATCTTCTTTCAGTTCTAAGCTAGTTTCACTGGGAATATCTTCTAATATTTCGCCCTGTGGTGATAGTCGAGCAAAAGAACCTTGCCAACAGCCAAGATTTTGAAGTAAACATTCCCATTGCGATCGCATAATTTTTTAAATATAGAATAAATAACTGGCATTAGCCAGTTATTTATTCTATAGCAGTCCTAAATCATTTGTAGATTTTTGGGGTTTGTGGAAGCGCACCCCGAAGGGGTGCGCTTCCACAAACCATTTAGGATTGCTATATGGCTTTTGGTTGTTTTAACGGAATCTCAATGACAAATTCTGTCCCCTTACCAATTTCAGAATTGAAGGACAACTTACCGCCATGATTTTCCGTGACAATTTGATAGGCAAGGGATAGCCCTAGCCCTGTGCCCTTACCTACAGGCTTGGTTGTAAAGAATAAATCAAATAAACGATTGCGTAGTTCTTGGGGAATACCCTTGCCATTATCGGCAATTTTAACAATTAGGCGATCGCAAGACTGATCACCATTTTGAACTTCCGTTGTAATAGAAATTATGGAAACCTTACCATCTTTTCTAATCCATTGCGGTTTATCATCCATAACCTGCCAATTTCCATTTGCCTGATTGTCTTCCTCAAGGGCATCGATCGCATTAGTTAATAGATTCATAAAGACTTGATTGAGCTGTCCTGCATAACAGCAAATGGCAGGCAAGTTACCATAATGCTTTTTAATGACGATTTCAGGACGATGCGAATTTGCTTTGAGCCGACTTTGTAAAATCATCAAGGTGCTGTCAATTCCCTCGTGAATATCGACATACTTACAGCCAGATTCATCACTGCGAGAGAACTTATTTAAGGATTTAACGATCTGCTGAATCCTTTCTGCACCGACTTTAATCGAACTAATCAACTTCACAAAATCAGTAACCAGAAAATCAATATCAATCTCTTCTAACTTGTCTTGAATCACCTGATTAGGATGGGGATATTGATTGCGATATGTTTCAATCAAGCTCAGCAGATCCTGAGTGTAATTATCGGCATAGGTAAGATTGCCATAGATGAAATTGACAGGATTATTGATTTCATGGGCAATTCCCGCCACTAGTTGTCCTAGTCCTGACATTTTCTCAGCTTGGATGAGTTGAGCTTGCGTATTCTTGAGATTCTGGAGAGCAGATTCTAGTTTTTCTGCTTGCAGACGATATTTTTCCTCAGAGGCTTTTACTATCGCTTCTGCCGCTAGACGTTCCGTGATATCGCGTAGACTCCAAACTCTACCTGCACAACTATTTAGAATATTTTGGGGTTGTGAATAACATTCTAAGGTTCTACCATCCTCTAGCTCGACAATTTCAAAACTATTTTGGTCACTACTCAGGTGCTTGCCAAAATTATGGAGATATTGGGAAGATTTAATTCGTTCGGTGACATATTGCAGAATATGGGCATCATCGGATGTAAAAATGTGACTGGGGATGCGCCACATATCAACAAATTTTTGATTGCAAATAATAATATTGCCGATCGCATCAAGTACTAAGATGCTATCCGCAGTTGCCTCAAGGGTGGCTCCCAAGGCTGCAAAGCTTTTGTTAATCTCCGCTTCCGCAGCTTTGCGATCGCTAATATTGGTGCAAACATAGGTCATGCCAATTACTGAGCCATTAGGGCTTTTGACAGGATTGACCCTTAAGCTAATGGGAATATGCTTCCGATCGCGATCGCGCAGTTCCAATTCCCCTGACCAAGTACCTCCATGCATCACCGCCGCATGGATCGCTTTCGCAATTTGTGGATCAGTAAATAACGCCTCAAACTCTGTAGGATTCTGGAGGTTAGGTAAGTTATATGCAAATAATTCACTAAAGGCAGAATTGAGATAAATTGGCTGCCCTAAGTCATCTGTAATACAAATACCATCGTTTGTGCTTTCAAGTGCTGTCCCAATTTTGGTAAAGGCATCTTCAAAATATTGCCGCTCAGCAATTTCTTCTTGTAAACGTCGTTTCAGAGTCGCTGACTGACAATCGCCCATGGCATAACTCGCAACAATGATGCCACCCGCCGAACCATCATCGTTGTACCAAGGTTGAACTACAAGCTGATATTTGGTAATCAAACCACCCCGATCAGTAATCTCGACCTCAGTCGAGTAATGCATTTGTCCACCAATGAGACAACGCTCTAAACCGCGTCGATAACTTAATGAGATCGGTAAAGATTTATAGATATTTGTGCCAATGAGCTTGAGACGAGGGATTCCCAGCATTTTGACCCAAGGCTGACTGACTAATACATAGTTAAGCTCGCAGTCAAACATCGCGATCGCTGCTGGGCAGAAATCAACAAACCACCGTAGATATTTTTCTGCATGATTAGTACGACTTGCGATCGTTCCCCATGCAGCCTTTGGGTTAGCCTTTAGCATCCTAACCTTACTAATTTAAGAATTTTTTAGATGTTTCATTCAAAATTGTAGCGGTTAGGAAATCTTTAGAGTGTGTCGTTTGAACCACAATCTACTTTTGTTGGTTAAATCTAACCTTGATCATGTTGCAAACAAAGCAAGAATTGTGAGTCGTCCGCTACGCGGACGACTCACGATTCTTGCTTTGTGAACTACTTATGCCTAGCTTTATTACAAAGGAATTTCTGAAAGGGCGGCTTCGTCGCTCTTTCAGAAATTTAATTCAGCGCAACTCTCTGTAATCAGGAACCTACAACAATTTCCGATCAAACGAACCACAAGAAAAATTTTGAAAACGTTGCTTCGCAACGTTTTCAAAATTTTTCTTAGTTTGGCTTTGAGAGCAAAGCGCTGTAGGTATAGATATGCCATGTTAAGATTGCTATTAAAGATATCTTCAACTCCTATTAACCATGAGGATAGTTAACTCGGCACAGCAATATCCGATCTTTGGTTCTGAGATTAAATGTCCCCACTGTCGGCAGATTATTCCCGCGCTGATTTTGACAGATACCTATCTCTGCCCAAGACATGGTGCTTTTGAAGTTAGTTCTAATGGCAAAGATTTAGTACATTTGCAATCCGATCGCCAATGGCGACTATGGAATGATGAATGGTATCGGCAACATACCCATCCCGACGGCATCAGGTTTGAGATCCATGAAAATATAGATCGGCTATATACCCAAGGTTATCGCGCGATCAAAGTCACGATCGCTCACCGTTATATAGATCTCGTTAGTCCCTACCTTGAGACTAGTGCGATCGGCTCTAATATTCAACGTTTATATGGATTAAACGTTGAGTTTAGTCCTCCCGAAGAGGAAGAACCACGCTGGGGAATAATTAACTTTGAGCTAGAAAAAGAACTTGGAACACCTAAAGGTTATCCATACTTTCGTTCTTTTTAATAAAAATCTCTTTTGGCATTGCCAAAAGAGATTTTTATTGAGATTTTCGCCAAGTTTGCCAACCTTCCCAACGTCCTTGCCAACAAGCCCATAATTTTTGCCCTGACACTTTCCCTTCCTTTGGTAAAAACCGCAGCCATTGTAATAAACCTCTCGCATCTCTTGTACCAATTGCGATCGCCCATCCTAAAAATGCCAAACGTCCAACTAAAGGTAAATATTCTAATAGGGATAAGGTTTCGTTATGAACTGCGTTGACTACTGCAATATGATTAAATTGATCGCGCTGATCTTCATCAAAGCGATCGCCTCGGAAATGATCTACACCAATTTGGGAATCATAAATCAGTTTCCAACCTCGTTGCTTAAGTTTTAGACAGAACATTACTTCAAAATGAACTTGAGCACCCGTACCACGCATCCTTTGATCAAAGCGTAAGTTTTGAATTGATGTACGTCGAAAGCTCATATTTACGCCCTTGAGAACATCTACTTCTCTCTCTTGACCAGTACCAATATGATGATTTCCAATCAAACGTCCAAACCATTGCAGTTTACCGACTATAGGCTCTGCTCCATCCTCCAATTCTGTGCCATGATAAACCCAATCACGACCACCTACCCCAGCAACATTCGGATCTGATAGAAAATAAGCTTCGATCCGTTCTAACCAATCAGAATGCGGTGCAGCATCATCATCGGTAAAAGCAATAATATCGCCAGAGGCAGATTCTAGACCGATATTCATTGCCGCAACTACCCCCACCGTAGTCACCGTCGCAATCTGTAAGGGCAGAGATTCTATATCAAAATTCTGCAAAAATGTCCGAGTCTCTTCATCGGTATCACGTACAATAATCCACAGCTCATCCACTGAACGAATTTGCACTTTTAATGCTGCTAAGCAACGCGCTAAATCCTTAGAACGGCGATAAGTTGGGACAGCTACAGTTATCTTCATTTACGATTAATTTAATGATTAATTTCCGATTAAGCTTTTCCTTGATGTAATTCTTCAAAGAGATCAACATAAATCTTGGCTTTACTTTTCCAAGTATGTTGCTCTGCGATCGCCCTAGCCGCTTGCCCCATTTGCGATCTCAGATCGCGATCGCTAGCGAGCTTAGCCATAGCATCTGCTAAAGCAATAACATCCTCAGAATCATTGAGAACAACTCCAGATTCAGGGGTAACGATTTCGGCAACTCCTGATATCGCTGTAGTAATCACAGGTAATCCCGTTGCCATTGCTTCACTAACAACCATCCCAAAAGGCTCATAGCGTGACGGAAATACAAAAAAATCAACCGCCTTCATAATTTCCGCAATATCCCGTCGATATCCTAAGAAATGCACCCGTTCACTCAGCCCCAATTGACTAGCAAGTTGAGGATAGGGACTTTTGGTAACATTCCCAACTACCGCGAGATGCAAATCAGGCACATGAACTAATCCATGCAAAACTGTATCCAGATTTTTGCGATTGGTTCTAATATCACCAGCAAATAGCGCTAAGGTAACATTCTCAGGCAAGCTGAACTGACTCCTTTCTCTTACCTCAGGAACAAACTCCTCAACATCGACACCATTCAAAATCACTCGAATCTTATTTGGATTCACCCCAATATCGATTAATTCTCGCTTAATCCCCTCAGACACAGCTACTAACACTTTTGACATTTGATAAGATTTTCTTTCCCAATGAGCATTTAGAGCCGTAAATAACCACTGATATGCGCCATACAGATTTTTTTGTAACTTCCAAGTATGGGCAGGCGATCGTAACCAGCCACTATGGACAAAATGAAATGCATTGATGTCGGCAGGGTAGTCAGTCACACAACCATAAACCTGCAACAAATCAAACTCATGATGATGCTGTTGTAGCCAGTGACGACTTTGCCAAGTAAAAACCAAATTACTCAACAGTGCTGTTGGAAAGCCCTTGACGGAAATGGGAACCCATTTAACTTGGCTATTTTGTTGTAATTTAGGGGACACATTTATGGCAACTAAAGTGACATGATAACCACGTCGAATTGCTTCTAAAACAATCTCATAATTAGCTCTCCCCTGTCCATCACCCTTAATAATATTATGTGTGACAATACAAAGTCTCATAACAAAGTCTCACAAGCCTGCATGGATTTTTCTACGTCAAGTCTTGGTTATTTTAGACTTGTCATGACTAGGATTATAGTATTGTCTAAGATGCTTCGACATCCAAAGTTTTTTCTACACCTTTTTCAACAATATTTTCCATTTGTAGAGCCATCTGATACTTGAAATAACGTTGTCCAGACAATCCAATTCCCAAGAAACTCCAAATAAGCATTCCATGAATACCAGAAGTTACCCTTGTAGCTAAGAAAAAAACTGTAGATTTGATCAGAATCGCTCCAGCAAGCTTGATAAATAAATCTGCTTGTTTTTTGAGATTTCCTATCAGCGTTGTTGCTAATAGGAGAAGGCTACCTAGGTAAGGAATAGTTCCTAACCAACCTAAATCTAAGACTAAAGAAAGGGGTCCACTATCTACAATTTCGTTAAGACCAATACCATCACCAATATAGTTGTACATGCCAGATTGAAAAAATCTCTTATAAACCCCCTGTCGATCTTGAGCGCTAGTATCGTTTTGGATATCAGATAAAGTTTCCAGTCGTTTAGAAATTGTTGTAGAAAATGGTTCCACTGTACTTAAGGGAACGATGAATAGTGCTAGTACTGAGAATAGAGTAATTAAGCGTAATTGCTGTCTTGGACGTAGAGAAGTACTTATAAACAGCATCCCGAATAACCAACCAATCCAAGCGACTCGTACTGAACTTAACAGAAAAGCAAGACCACCTGCGATCGCCGCAGGTAAAATTAAAGGACTTGCGGAACTAAATAAAATCAACAATATTGTCGCCATCACATCCCCAAAAGGGCCTGGAGAGTTTAAGGTACTCCAAACCCTCATCCCAAATGGTTCTGGTCTACCTGCACTAGAGGTCAAACCTGAGCCAATCAGCCATAAACAATCCCATTGCGGAGCAGTCATATACTGATAAACACCATATATTCCCATTACTAATCCCCCCCATAAAAAAGCTTTTTGAATTACTGCTCTGTATTCGGGGTATCTACGCCAGTTGGTGTAGAGATGATACCCAAACAAAATTGGCGAGATCCACCCTAATATGGCAACTGTAGCTTTAACAGGTAATGCTCCATTTAAGATACCAACACAATATCCATAACCTGTACTAGCTAAAGCGAGAATAAATGGTGTAGTTCCCTGTTCTCTTGCTTTAGGCAAGTTAAAGTACAATGTATGTGCACATACCAAAATCGCCATAAATGGGGCAAGTAAGATCGGGCTAGAGTCAGTAAAAGCACCTGATCGGAAATCAGCAAAACGCCTCACAAAAGATACTAGAAAGAAAAGCCACCACACAAAGCCAATGTAGATGGTAGGATGTCGAAAATATAAAAACCATCCAACCGCAAAAGCACCAAGGGGAAAAATAATTCCTAGTACTTTAGATCCAACTGATCCGACGATAAGTAACATAATCGTCACAAAAGAGAATAGAAAGATCACAAACCATGCTTCTTTTGTATTTAAAGTTGAAGATCCTTCTATAGAATGTGGCGGTTGCAAATGCTCTCTAAAATTCATAATTGGGTTTTATCAAGGGACATGTTATCGCTAAAGCAACAGAAAACATTTTATCCCAGAATATTTAGAATAGTTACCATCAAATTTTTGTTTAACGACGCTGAACTACTTAAGTAGCTAGGCGTAATTAAATGTAGGATGCGTTAGAGTAACTTAACGCATCCATTAGATAAAGATGATGGGCTAAGCTATTGTTAACCCATCCTACATTTAATTTCAACTAAGATATTGTCGAGGTAAAAAATACAGATGGAATCGCACAAAACTGTAGCATTTTTTCTCAATCGTGTTGACTGTAACGATGGAATTGCTTCACACTGTGAAACTTTAATCCGTGGATTGAAAGATTCTGGATGGAAAGTAGTCTTAATAACAGGGAAAGTAGGATTTGATGAGAATTCCTTCAAAAGATTACAAACCTTAAAAGAGTTATCAGAAGAATGGATCATATTTGATAGTTTTAATAAAATCTTTCCATCTGTGACAAGTTTCTCCAAAATATTGAAAGCAATCAAATATCACAGAATTCAAATTTTTCATACTCATGGCTACTCAATGCTATTTTTAACATTTGTACTCAAAATTTTTACAGGAGTAAAATGCGTTGCAACATCACATCTACTTAATTCTAGTTGGTCAGAAGCAACTGGAGTGAATAAACGTCTTAGATTTAAACATTTTCTTTTAAAAGCGTATTTAAAAGCTCTATCTCCTAAGATTTTTATTGCAATATCTTCAGATATTGAGCAGTGGCTAATACAAGATATTGGTATTACTGAGAAGAGAATCAAGAAAATATTTAATGGAATTGACAATAAATATTTTTATCCTCCTAGCAATGAAGAGAGAAAAGAATCAAGGTCTAAATTTAAAATTTCTGAACAAGATTTTGTAGTTACTTTAATAGGTAGATTACAATGGGAGAAAGGACATAAAACATTAATTGATACAGCTAATCACATCAAAAAAAGCAACCCACAATACTCTTTCAAGTATATATTTGCAGGATCTGGAGACCAGAGAGAAGAAATAGAAAAATATGCTTTTGAGGCTCAAGAAAATCGCCAGATATTTCTGTTTTTAGGTTATGTCAGTGAGCCTCGAAATATTTATTGGGCTTCAGATATTATTGTTTTACCAAGTCAGAATGAAGGATTTCCGTTGGTCGTTTTGGAGGCAATGGCTTGCGGTATAGTTTCAATACGTACTCCTGCTGCTGGAGCCTATGATCAAATTGAGGATGGTCTAAATGGATTTATCATTCCTTTTAATGATGTAGATACACTTGCTTCTAAGCTAATCCAACTATATGAAAATACTAACCTGCGATCGCAAATGGTTAACAATGCCCTTAAATATTCTGCAAATAAATTTACTATAGAATCTATGACTCTAGGTACAATTGCAGCTTATGAAGAGGCAATTATAAAATAGAGATTTAGAAGCCTCAATTTTGGCAGCGTGATATAGCGCTTTTCAATCAAGCGAGGTACAAAGGATTGTTTCCCTGCCGAAGGTAGGGAGACAATCCCGTACTTCACTAGACTGTGAAATGCTACAGACGTTTGCCATTGGAGATTTATAATTTAGTTGATGGTGCTTATCAATTGCCAATTGGCGAATCTCTGTGGATGCCAGAGAGCGGGTTAGGGCTTGGGAGGGTTGTATTAAGAGATCGCTTTAGAAGAGAAGTTTTAAGTTGGTTTGATCAAAAAGGCGATCTCTATCTCACTACTGATGAGCAAGGTGATCTAGAGAAATATCGGGCTGAGCTAGAGAGTCAAAAAGCACAAACTGAAAAACAACGCGTCGATACTGCCCAGAAACAGGTGGAGTTGTTGTTGGCAAAGTTGCGATCACTTGGTATTGATGAGCAATAATTAGTAAATCTCGAATTCCCAAAAAGCAAATCAGATATCTTAAAATAGTTAATCGAATTTCACGAGCTTATACAAATCGCTTAATCTGATTTCTAAGTAGCTAACACCATCTGCGATCGCCTCCTAATAATTGGCTATGGAATGATTATATATCAACAAAAAAGGAGAGGCGGCGCTAAGCGCCGCCTCTCGTGAATTAAACAGTGACTAAACCAGAGTGAAGTCGCTTAAAGGCGAGACGCTCATTTTCGATATCTACAAAAATAGTGTCGCCATCGGAGAAGTCACCACGCAAAATTCCTTTGGCGATTTGGGTTTCCAGTTGTCGCTGAATGATGCGTTTGAGTGGACGCGCTCCGTAGACAGGATCATAGCCAACTTCAGCGATGAAGTCGAGGGCCGCATCCGCAAGTTTTAGGGTCATGCGGCGATCGCCTAAACGTTTTTCTAAGCGCTGAACTTGAAGCTTGACGATACGTCGCAATTGTTCACGGCGGAGGGCATGGAAGATCACAATTTCATCAATGCGATTGAGGAATTCAGGACGGAAACTGGATTGCATCGATTCCATTACCCTTGCGCGCATTTCTTCATGGCGAGCATCATCTCCTGCAATATCGAGAATATATTGCGAACCAACGTTGCTGGTCATGATGATAATCGAATTCTTGAAGTCAACGGTGCGACCTTGTGAATCGGTAACGCGCCCATCATCTAGGATTTGCAGCATGATATTAAATACATCTGGATGGGCCTTTTCGATTTCATCAAAGAGAATCACAGCATAGGGACGACGACGCACGGCTTCCGTCAATTGTCCGCCTTCTTCATAGCCGACATAGCCAGGAGGTGCGCCGACTAAGCGGGAAACGCTGTGCTTCTCCATATATTCGGACATATCAATCCGTACCATCGAGTCTTCGGTATCGAAGAGATAGGCGGCGAGGGCTTTGGCAAGTTCCGTTTTACCGACACCTGTGGGACCTAGGAAAATAAAGCTAGCGATCGGACGGTTGGGATCGGCGAGTCCTGCTCTGGATCTTTGGATAGCATCAGCGATCGCTGTGACAGCCTCTTCTTGACCAACTACGCGATCGTGGAGGACATCTTCCAATTGCAAGAGCTTTTCTTTTTCCGATTCCACTAACTTGCTAACGGGAATACCTGACCATTTAGAAATGATTTCGGCAATGTCTTCTTCCGTAACTTCTTGACGCAATAGCGATCGCCCTGAAGTTTGTGCTTCCTTGAGATTGACCTCCGCAATTTCTAACTGACGTTGCAAATCCGTTAATTTGCCATACTTCAACTCCGCTGCTTTGTTTAGGTCGTAATTGCGCTCTGCTTGTTGAATCTCGACATTGACATGATCAATATTTTCCTTGAGTTTACGGATGTTATCGATCACCTGTTTCTCGGCTTCCCACTGAGCCTTGAGGGTGGTTTGTTCTTCCTTCAAGTCGCCCAATTCTTTATTCAATTTTTCGAGGCGATCTAGGGACTCGCGATCGGTTTCTTTTTTGAGAGAGAGACATTCCATCTCTAGCTGAATCACCTTGCGATTGATTTCATCAAGGGTTTCAGGTTGAGAAGTGATTTCCATTTTCAGCTTCGCGGCGGACTCGTCAACTAGATCGATCGCCTTGTCAGGTAAAAAGCGATCGCTAATATAGCGATTGGAAAGGGTGGCGGCAGCAACTAGCGCGGTATCGGAGATTTTTACGCCATGGTGCAACTCGTAGCGATCGCGCAGACCCCGCAAAATCGAAATTGTATCTTCAACATTGGGCTGATCGATGTAAACCTGTTGGAACCGACGCTCAAGGGCAGCATCTTTTTCAATATATTTCCGATATTCATCCAAAGTCGTTGCACCAATACAACGCAACTCACCTCTCGCCAACATGGGCTTGAGCAAGTTACCCGCATCCATTGCACCTTGTGTTGCCCCTGCGCCGACAACGGTATGAATTTCATCAATAAATAGAATGATATGCCCGTTCGACTCGGTAACTTCCTTCAGAACCGCTTTCAGCCGTTCCTCAAATTCACCCCGATATTTTGCACCCGCAATCAAGCCGCCCATATCCAGCGCAATGAGCTTACGTTCTTGCAGCGACTCAGGCACATCACCACTGAGAATGCGTTGAGCTAGTCCTTCAGCGATCGCCGTTTTACCTACCCCCGGTTCACCGATTAAGACAGGATTATTTTTAGTACGGCGTGACAAAATCTGGATCGTGCGGCGAATTTCATCATCACGACCGATCACGGGATCAAGCTTACCTTCACGGGCTAACTCTGTTAGATCACGACCATATTTAGTTAAAGCTTCGTACTTGTTTTCGGGATTTTGATCACTCACTTTTTGACTGCCTCGCACTTGCTGAATAATGTTACGGAGCTTTGCTTCATCGATTCCCATTTCTTGATAGAGGGGTTTGCCGAAGCGATCGTCTTTGCAGTAGGGCAAGAGGATATGCTCAATGGAAATAAAATCATCGCCAAAACTTTTACGTTCCTTTTCAGCGCGATCTAGTAAGACATCTAAATTTTTACCTAAGTACACCGCCGTATTTGAGCTAGATACTTTGGGCTGACGATTAATAAACTCATCGGTGCGATCGCGCAAACGCTGAATATTGATCCCCGCTTTGCTAAAAATACTCGATGCTAGCCCTTCTTCCTCTAGCAAGGATTTGAGTAAATGTTCAGGCTCTATTTGTTGTTGTTGGGCTGCTTTCACCACGTCGGGTGTCCTTGCGATCGCCGCCCATGCTTTTTCAGTAAATTGATTAGGATTAGTTGGTTGCATCGCTAGTTACCTCCTGTGGCATTTAGACAACTGAGAATATCTTAGAGTGTCTAGATTTTTAGCGGGATCGGTTCTACCTTGCTAAAGGGTGCGTGTTTCCGTACCTGTAGCAATATTCGGGAAGATTTATTAAGCAAATGATACATATCAATACAAACAGCAATAAATCTATATCAAAGTCAATATTTGCAACTTTGTTAAATTAATTTAAAGTAATAGAAAAAATTAAGTAGCAATTAACATATTTGCTTACTAAACATCACTAAAAATACATTTAAAAGAAATAACCTACATGAGTACAAATACTCAATAAATAAGTTCTCAAGTTTAACTGTAAAGAAAGTATTAAGCGATCTCAAAAGTGACAAATTTTCTATCAAAATAGATTCATTCAAACGGAGCCAGCTTATATATAGGCTCTGAATTTAAATACAAACTTAATAAACTACTAAAAAAGTAAGTGGTTCTCAGAGAGAAATGGTAATTTTTACCTACTCACTAAGAGCCACTTATTTTTATCTAGCTTCTTGAAATTTTCATTTTGCCCGACCATTAATTACGCTAATTAAGCCTAATTAGCCGCAAAATCCAGTGTTTATGAGTAGAAATACGGGGATCTAGAGAAATCAAGGCTCTTGGGGTGAGTAATTAAACTTAGGCTGGATTGCCGAGTTGGATTATAAAGAAAATATTAAGCGATCCCAGTTTTTGATCAAGATCTTGCAAAATATAAACATTCAAACGGAATCGGCCTATTTAAAGATTCTGAACTTCAATACCAAATTTAAGAACAATTTATAAGCATAAATGGTTCGCTCTGACTAAGTACTTCTACTTAAGCTGAGTGAGCCATTTATCGTTTTAGCCTTTTTTATATATTTTAAAGTTTTCAGCTTTTTGTAAGCAAATAAGTTTAAATATTGAGTGATTTTTCATTTAACAATCTGATTTAAAAAGCTAAAACTAAATGAAAAAGTATTTCAATTTATGAAGAGACTTTAAAATAGATTACAAAACTAAGTCCTCTACTCGTGAGTTGGAAATCTATTTGTGGAAAGGTTTGATATCCGCAGCGTTATTGACGGTTATAGCCAAGGCTACTTTTTGATGTCCGAAGGTGATGGACAGCCAATTGAGTGGTATTACACCAATGAACGCACCTTGATCCCCCTTGACGATCGCTTTCGCTATCCCAAATCTTTGCAGCGGGCAATCAATCAAAATCGCTTTGAAGTCAAGATTGATAGTGCATTTGAGCAGGTTGTAGAAGGCTGTGCCGATCGCGAAACGACATGGATCTCCAACGAACTGCGATCGCTATATTTTAATTTGCACCAAGCAGGTTGGGCACATAGTTTTGAGACATGGCAAGGCGACAAGTTAGCAGGCGGAATTCTGGGGATCGCTATTCGTGGCGTATTTATTGGTGAGTCGATGTTTTTTAAAATTCCTGAAGGCTCAAAGGTGGCAATGGTGAAGTTAGTAGAGCATTTGCGATCGCGGGGTTATGGTTTATTTGATGCTCAGTTAATGAATCCGCATTTAGCAAGATTTGGAGCCTATGAAATTGACGACCAAAGTTACCAAAATCTATTACAAAAAGCATTAACTAAATCTTGTGTTTTTGTATGAATAAATTATTGAGCATCTCGCGTAGGGGGATGCCCAATAATTTGGGTTTAATTAGTCGCGATCAGTCTGAGTCTCTCTATAATTAAAGTTAAGTTCCTCCCCGTGAGACCTATGGTAGCTATCACCGATCAGCGATCGCAACCTCAAATCATTAACCAAGTACAGGCTGTCATCCCCACAACCTCAGAAATTGTCTATCCCAGTTCCGATGGAGAACCCTTGGCAGAAACCCAACAGCATGTTTTAGCAATCCTGATGACCCTTGCTCTCTTGAGACTGTATTTACAGGATCAGCAAGCGGTGGTCTTTGCCGATCAATTTCTCTATTACATTGAGGGCAATCCCAGAGCTAGAGTTGCACCTGATGTGATGGTGGTTTTCGATATTGAGAAACGACTCTATGCTAATTATAAGATTTGGGAGGGAAAGCAAACTCCTGCAATTATTTTTGAGGTGACATCCGCAGGGACAAAGGAAGTAGATTGGAACTTTAAGAAGACACTATATGAACAATTAGGGGTTACGGAATATTGGCTATTTGATCCCTACGGTGAATGGGTTGCCGAAAAGTTGCAAGGTTTTCGACTGAATGAGGATGATATATATAAGCCCATCAGCGACAATTGCAGCCAAGTTCTGCAACTGAGACTACAAGCTGAAGAATATCTGATCGGGTTTTACCGTCTTGATAATGGTGAGAAGTTGCTCACTCCTGAGGAGTTATACATCGCCGCGCAGGAGGCTAATCAAAGGGCAGAAGCAGCTAATCAAAGGTTAGAAGCAGCTAGTAAGCGAGCGTTACAGGAAAAAGCACGGGCTGATCGGCTTGCAGAGAAGCTACGGCAGTTGGGTATTGATTTGGATGATGAGATCTGATGGCAACCCAAGGATGTTGCGATTTAATAAAGAACCGATTTTTTGTGGCGCGGCTTCGCCGCGCCACAAAAAATCGGTTCTTTATAATATTAATTAAGGGTTAGTTTAGGGAAATTCTGTGGCAGAACTACATCAAGCTGGCGAAATAGTTCAAGACCGTTATCGTATTTCTCATGTTTTGGGACAGGGGGGAATTGGTATCACTTATGCTGCTGAAGATTTGCAAACGGGCGATCGCGTTGCACTCAAGGCTTTATCGCTGCGGCGGATGAATGAATGGAAAGTATTAGAGCTATTTGAACGGGAAGCTAAGGTCTTAGCCCAACTCGATCATCCTGCTATTCCCCGATACCTAGACTATTTTCAGATCGATCATCAAAGAGATCGCGATTTTTACATCGTGCAGCAATTAGTAGAGGGGCGATCGCTAGCACAGGAAATTGCCAATGGTTGGCATGGCAGCGAATCTGACATTCAACAAATTGCAGAACAAGTTCTCGATGTATTGATCTATCTCCATGAACTGAAGCCACCCGTAGTACATCGCGATATCAAACCACAAAATCTGATTCGGCAACCCAATGGAAAAATTGCCCTTGTTGATTTTGGCGCAGTGCAAGATACCTATCGCAATACTCAAATAGGCGGTAGTACGATCGTTGGTACTTATGGTTATATGCCACCCGAACAATTTCGCGGAAAGTCATTACCTGCCACCGATCTCTATGCCCTCGGTGCAACAATTTTATTTTTACTGACGGGGCGATCGCCTGCGGACTTGCCTGAGGTCAGATTCAAAATTAACTTCCGTGATTCTGTCGATATTTCACCGCACTTTGCTGATTGGCTCGAAAAGATGATCGAACCTGCGATCGAGGATCGGTTTAGTAGTGCCAGACAAGCTCTCAGAGCTTTACAAAACCCCAAAAATTTACCATCCATTGAGCAACGTATTAAGGCTCTTGATATTCAGCATTTACTCAATCAAACAGGCGATCGCCCAGTTTCTCAACGCCGCTATGAGAAGCCCCTCGGTAGTCGGATCGAACTGAAAAAGAATGACTATTTTTTAGAAATTGATATACCACCAACAGGCTGGCATGGTGAAGGAGTCAGTTTATTAATATTTGCAATTTGCTGGAATGGCTTTCTGGTGTTTTGGACATCCTTGGCTTCGAGAGCAGGATTTTTTGCCCTGTTTTCGATTCCATTTTGGCTTGTGGGTATTGGCATGGCTTATACGGCTTTATCAACGGTATTCGGTAAAGTGCATCTTCTGATCGGCGATCGCAATTTCAGTCTTGAATGGGATATTCTCGGTGCAAAGCGACGTATACAGGGTAAAACTCAAGATTTGCGCCCCCTAGAGCTAAAGAGTTTTTATGAAGTCAACAATCAACCCGTCATGCAGCTATGCCTAAATCAAGGTATCTATTCCCACAAATTTGGGTCGGGTTTAAGTCGGGTAGAAAAAGAATGGCTAATGCAAGAAATTAATGATTTTTTAGAAATATGGAGATCGCAGCATTAATATCCCATAGACAAAGGCAACGTAATGTCTATACAAAAATGTCATTTGCGCCGCGCTTCGCGCGGCGCAAATGACATTTTTGTATAGACATAAATTTATTTCTTTAGAGGGACGATTTTTGTTAGACTAGAAAAAGTGTTTGAAGCCAATTGACAATAAACCTTACAAACCAACTTTCACTCTACACTTATTTAATTCTTGTCTCGGAGATAACCACACTATGGCTCGGATGTACTACGACACGGACGCAAATCTTGAATTTTTAGCGGGTAAGACGGTCGCAATTATTGGCTACGGTTCTCAGGGTCACGCCCATGCCCTCAACCTCAAAGATAGCGGCGTGAATGTCATCGTGGGGTTATATCAAGGCAGTCCCTCATGGCAAAAAGCAGAAGCTGATGGTTTGACCGTTAAGACCGTAGCTGATGCGTCGGCAGCGGCTGACCTCATTATGATTCTATTGCCTGATGAAACTCAAAAAGCAATTTATGCTACCGAAATTGCACCAAACCTCAAAGCAGGCGATACCCTAGCCTTTGCTCATGGTTTTAATATCCACTTCGCACAGGTTGTGCCTCCTGCCGATGTTGATGTGATCATGGTTGCACCTAAAGGTCCTGGACACTTGGTACGCCGCACCTATACTCAAGGTCAAGGTGTTCCTGCATTGTTCGCAGTTTACCAAGATGCTTCTGGTCAAGCACGCGATCGCGCTATGGCATATGCCAAGGGCATCGGCGGCACTCGTGGCGGTGTTCTCGAAACCACCTTCCGTGAAGAAACCGAAACCGACCTCTTCGGCGAACAAGCAGTACTTTGCGGCGGTTTGTGCGCTTTGATCAAGGCTGGTTTTGAAACCCTCGTTGAAGCTGGCTATCAACCCGAACTCGCCTACTTTGAGTGCTTGCACGAAGTTAAGCTAATCGTTGACTTGGTGGTTGAAGGCGGTATGTCCAATATGCGCTACAGCATCTCCAACACCGCAGAATATGGCGACTACACCCGTGGACCTCGCGTCGTTAATGCCGAAACCAAGGCAGAAATGAAGAAGATCCTTTCGGAAATTCAGTCTGGTCAATTTGCGCGTGAGTTCGTTCTTGAAAACCAAGCTGGTAAGCCCGGATTTACCGCAATGCGTCGTCAAGAAGCTGAGCATCAAATCGAGTCCGTTGGTAAAGAGCTACGCTCTATGTTTAGCTGGTTGAAGAAAATCTAGTCTAAACCAATAAAAAAGGGAGGCACATAGTGCCTCCCTTTTTTATTGCGATCAATACTCTGAACAGGCAATGGGGTAGCGATCGCCTAAGCCTCAAGCAAATTTACGCAACATTTTAAAAAAGTATGGAATATGATACTTTACTGCCGCTTCATCATCGGTTTGTTGTGCATAGAAATCTCTAGCGATTGTTAATAGAAGTTGATTCTTATAAAGAGAAACATCTCCATCCCATTCATCACTCGGTTTAATTTGATGCCAATATTCTTTAGCCTTTCTTATGGTTAATAAACTAAAAACTAACTCATGCTTTCTTTCTTCATCTGTAGTATTTTGAAACTCATTAATCCAGCTATCTCTTAATTTATCTATATCACTAAAATTTAATCCATTACAGTGATTAATTCGAGAACAGGCAATTTCAAAGCCATTTTTTAAATCCGAATCGATCAGTAGATCGTGAGACATTGAAAAATAAATATCATCAAGTAATAACCTGTTACCTTTGTAAAAAGGTGGATCAAATTGTTCATCAAATAGTGATTGAAGTACTGGAATCAAAAAGTATGCTTCTTTATGAATTAGTCCTGTAATCCATATTTCATGATCTACCTCTGAATTGATATCATTTATTTTGCCGTTTTGGTAAAGGTTACAAAAGATTTGGTGTGTATCAGTAAAGTGATAATTATCAATCTTTTTTACTTGAATATCTAGATCTACTAAAGCAAATATTTTTTTAGGATGGTTGTATAGATTATCTATATCTTCTTTGATCATCTCTAATAAAGTAAAGTATGTATCTAAAACATCATTGCGATCGCCACAATTAAAAAAACATGGTCTAAGATTTCTCCAAGGCTTTGGAACACAGGCACTATAAAAATTTGCATCTGGAAAGTTTTCCATTTTTTTATAATACAGTGGTGAAAGTTTACCTTCTTCTATGTAAGTCTCACCTTCACATAAAATAATAAGTCTATTACTAACCCTACTATCACTTAAAATAAACTTGCAATGTTGCTTTAATTGTTCTTCACTAAAACTCATGACTAATCGCTACGTCTTTCAGTAAGTTTTGGTTCTAATATTTTTACATGGGAAGGTGTTAAGGCATTACACAATTCGTAGGAATGAGTAGCTAATATATATTGATTACTAGGAACCCAATCAAGTAAATCAGATACAATTTGATACTGCCAATCTGGATGCAACGCAAGATCGACTTCATCCATTAATACAATTGCGTCTTCGATATTTTGATATTTCAACCATATATAAATACTAAGTCGTTTTAACTCACCATGACTCAAATCTTCTGGATAAAGCTCAATACTATCTTTAAATCTATCAAGTTTAAATGTTAATCCAGAAAAATCATCCATGAAATTAACTTGTTTGTCATGCAGTAAAAAATCTAAATCTTTTAATAGTTTTTGATAGTTTTTACCATATTCACCAGTTTTAAGAGCTTCTTTAAAGTCTTTGTCTCTGGCATTTTTAAAAGCTTTAATCAGAATATTAGTTGCTAAGAAGTCATAAGTAAACAATCCCGACAAATCAGATTTCATTTTGGTAAGCTCTGATTGATAATAATTCATATCATTAGACTCATTAAAAAGAGATTTTATTGCTTTTTTATTAAGAAACAAAAACACTTGAGTAGATGGAGCAGCTAAAAAAATCTTGTTTGACAATTTATTCAAGAATTGTTCGTCAAAATTTGTGTTTTTATTGTTGATACTACATAGTAAAGCTTTATTCTTATGATTACCAGCTTCAGATGAGCAAATAGTTATATATTCAATATTAACTGATTTAATATCTGTTATAAATTCATGTATATTATTAGACAATAGCCTTTCTTTAATCCTCAATTCCAGATGTTTATTTGACAACTGTAGTTTTAGTTCTTGCTCAATTTTAATTAAGTAGTTAGCATCCGAATAATCAATTTTAATAGAATCAATATCAATATCTAAACTTAATAGACGAGTCTTTAGACGATCAGGAAATTTTGAAGAAGAACTTATTTCGTTATTTCTAATTTCAATCTGTTCGATAATATTTTGTAGTGTTATTTCTTTACTAGGAATTTCAGAGATTTTTTGTTGAATATCCTCTAACTCTAAAAATGTTTGAAAGAAGTAGTTTGGCGCTCTCTCATCTTGCTTGTTTCGTACAAAGTTTAATATTTCATCAATATAAGTATCGCCACAAACAAAAAATTCTAGCTCCACAGATTTTTCTCCATCCCAAATATCAATTTTTGCCAGTACCCTTTTATTCTCATTTTCACGCAAATTAAACCCATCAATTAAATTCTTTAAAGCAGACAAACGCTCAGGATTAGTTGGACAATGTAGCAATACAAAAATCAATTGTAATAAAGTACTTTTCCCACCACCATTCTGACTGCCAAGTGGAAAAACTCTAGGATTAAAGTTTTTCTCAAAAGTGATATCTACATCCTTTAGAACCCGAAAATCAGGAACTTGGACTCTTTGTAAATGCATATAAACTCCTGTTATTTCCTGTAACTATTTAGCTAACTGATTCCTGACCAATTAATTTTTAATGTATCTGCAAATTACTTCTTTTTAGTTTTGGGCTGGTACAGGAACTGGGGGATTATTGGGTGAATTACCTTGCTTTTTGATTTGCATATAGGCTTCTACCGTTTGAACTGCGAGAGGAGCAGCGATCGCGCTACCACCACCACCACCAGCATTTTCTGCAAATACTGTCACCACAATTTCAGGTTTCTCGAAGGGAGCATACAAAGTAAACCATGCGTGGTTAGGACGTGGCGGATCTTGCGCCGTACCAGATTTACCAGCCATCGCAATTTCCGCAGAACTTAGAGATGAAGCAGTTCCAAACTCAAATACTGATTTGAGCGCTTTTTGCAGGGCTGCCAAATTAGTTGGAGATATATTTAAGGACTGTTTCCATTCCCTAGCATCATTATCTTCGAGGAGCAAATGTGGTCTGATCCTAAAGCCCCCATTGGCGACCCCAGAGGTCATCATCGAAACCTGCACAAGATTTGCTTGCACATCACCCTGACCGATCGACATATTTAGGGTATTGCCCACATACCAAGGTTCGCCCACCACTTTCTGCTTCCACTCTGGATCGGGAACCGTACCTTTAGTCTCTTCCTCTTTAATTTCAATGCCCGAATATTCACCATAGCCGTATTTATGTGACCATTCAGCAAGAGTCCTTTCACCCACACGCATACCAACCTGACCAAAGAACGTATTACTGCTATAGGCCATCGCTTCATAGAAACCAATCGTGCCAAAGCCTGCTTTGTTGTGATCCCAAAACTGGAAGCCACCCACATCAAGGTATGGATATGTCGGCAATACATCACTGGGACTAAATGCTTTGCTCTCTAGCGCCGCAGTCATGGTCACAACCTTGAAGGTACTTGCGGGGGGATATACCTGTAGAGTGCGATTAACAAAGGGGTGATCTTTTTCTTGAAGGCGCTTCCATGTTGCTTCGGAGATTTTGCCAGAAAATAAATTGGGATCAAAGGCGGGATGACTGACCATTGCCAATATTTCGCCATTATTAGGATTCATCGCCACGATGCCGCCTTGCTGCTCTCCTAAAATCTTCTCAACTGCTTTTTCTAAATCGAGATCGATGGTTAGTTTGACAGCATTTCCTGCTTTGGGAGGCTTTTGTCCTAAAATCCGCAACACCTTACCAAAGGCATCAACTTCTACCTGTTGACCACCCCATTCACCACGCAACATATTCTCAAAGGCATACTCTACACCTGCTTTACCAATCACATCCCCCGGACGATAGCCTTTTTCGCGCAATTTGGGTAATTCTTCGGCAGTTAATTCTCCTGTATATCCCAGCAAATGGGCGGCGACATCACCATTAGGGTAATAGCGGACTGCCTCTGGCTCTACCTTGACCCCCGGTAACTCAAGGCTATGCTCCGAGAGCACTGTTACAAGTTTGGGGCTAATAGCTGTAGAGATTCTGACCAAATTGGGCGAGTTATACCCCTCCTGCTCTAGCTTGTCAGAAATGGTCTGAGCAGAGACTCCCATTAACTGCGCCAAGCGCTCAATAATTGGTTGCCATTTATCCTTAGATTGAGCGATCGGCCAGAGATACACCACATGAGCTAGTCGGCTAGAGGCAAGAATATTTCCTTTGCGATCGAATAGCCGACCACGCTCAGGTGGTTTCGCAATCAGGCGAATCCGATTATTTTCTGCAAGTTGTTGATTGAGATCGCCCTCAATTATTTGTAAGTAAAATAGTCGCCCCCCCAAAATTCCCAGCAGCATCAGTACGCCCAGCAAAAATAAAATTGCGGCTCGCATCCCCTTGCCCATAGTACGCATGTTTTCGGTGGGATTAAAGGGAGAAGTTTTGCGTTGCGTAAAGGTCATACTTCTTTGGAAAGATTTTTTCGCTAGAATAGGAACTATTACTATTGTATGGCGATCGTGAATTTAGTTGATTCCATTGTGGACTGGTTACAAAGTAAATCCTTGCAACCAAAACCTCATCAGGCTATAGCAGTTATTCTCAGAGGAGCTAAAAGGGCGTGATTGTGACACCTGTCCGTCCCGTAGGACGTAAGTGGAGTAACCTTAGTTTTACTTCAACCCTCTATCTTGCCCCAGTGCTGGACTTGTTACTTGACGAAGTACCGTCGGAATGGCAACCAGAGTTGCGGCTGGGTTTACAAGAGGCTTTGGTAAATGCAGTAAAACATGGAAATTCTCTTGATCCATGTAAACAGATCACGGTTAAATTTTCGATTGTGTCACAAATGTACTGGTGGATCATTACTGATCAAGGACTGGCACCTCAATCTTCAGAAGTTGGTAAAGAAGAGCCAACCCCATGTCATGACTTGGAATGTGGTAGAGGGTTCTATATCTTACGCAAAATTTTTGATCATGTGCAGTGGGATAGTGATATTCATCGTTTAACCCTAGGCAAAAAGATCGATCGCTCCAGTAAACCAATGATTGTTTGACATCGATAAATTGGCTTGATAAATTGGCATTTTAGAAAGTTCTGCCTCGAATTCTAGGTGTTAAATGCTAAATCTTTATGATTTTTTAATAATTTTGCGATTTTAATGCAAATCTAAAGACAAAGTAGCATATTTGACATAAAGTTTAAAATAAGGTTATGGAAATCTTATATAAACATCTCTGCTAAGGGGAACTTGAACCAATGACTCCGATGACATTATTAGCTGAAGCTCCAGTAGAACGTCTAGGTCAGTCTCTAGATTATGAAAAAGCGCGAAAGTGCGATGAAGTAGTGGGTGCTTGGATTCCAGAATGGTTACAGTGTTGTTGGGAAAAGTCGCAAAGGGGAGATAGTTTAGAGGATGAGGATGTTGTTTGTCGCGCTTTAGACTTTGCCTATCGGCTACATGATGGTCAATGTCGCGCTTCGGGGGAGCCATACATACTGCATCCGATCGCAGTTGCCTCGATTTTGAAGGATTTAGGTGGCAGCAATGCCATGATCGCCGCAGGTTTCTTACATGATGTGGTTGAAGATACTGAGGTGTCTTGCGAGCAGATTGAGGAAAAGTTTGGTAAAGAAGTCAGGCAATTGGTTGAGGGGGTAACTAAGCTATCAAAGCTGAGTTTTGAGAGTAAAACTGAAAGTCAAGCCGAAAACTTCCGTCGCATGTTTCTGGCGATGGCACAGGACATCCGCGTAATCATTGTCAAGCTTGCCGATCGCCTCCACAATATGCGAACTCTGGAGCATCTGCGTCCTGAGAAACAAGTTTTAATTTCTAGGGAAACTAGAGAAATTTTTGCTCCTTTAGCCAATCGCCTCGGTCTAGGACAAATCAAGTGGGAACTGGAAGATATTGCTTTTAAATATATTGAACCAGAGCAATATCAAATGATGGAGTCTCTTGTTGCGGAAACTCGCGAGAGTCGCCAAGAACAACTCGTGGAAGTGACAAGGATTTTAGGCGATCGCTTAAAGTCAATGGGGTTGGAAGATTTTGAAATTAGCGGTAGACCCAAGCATCTATACGGCATTTTCCGCAAAATGGAACGCCAACAGAAGCAGTACAACGAGATTTACGATATCCAAGCAGTGCGGGTGATCGTTAATAGTAAAGAGGAATGTTATCGCGTTCTTGCGGTCGTCCATGATCATTTTTGTCCAATCCCTGGACGGTTTAAAGACTACATTGGCTTACCAAAACCAAACCGCTATCAATCGCTACATACGGCGGTAATTGGTCCAAAGGGACAGCCTGTAGAAGTGCAAATTCGCACATGGGAAATGCATCATATCGCTGACTATGGGATTGCTGCCCATTGGAAATATAAAGAGAGCAATTCCACGAGCAAACCCCTCAAGGGCGATGATCAGAAATTTACTTGGTTACGTCAGTTGGTGGAATGGCAACGTGAACTGAAAGATCCTCAGGAATATTTAGACAGCGTCAAGGAAGATTTATTTGATAGTGAGGTTTATGTCTTTAGTCCCAAGGGCGATGTGTATTGTTTGCCAAGGGGCGCAACTCCTGTAGATTTTGCCTATCGTGTACATACTGAAGTTGGCAATCATTGCTCAGGAGCTTTGGTAAATAGCGTGATGGTTCCTCTGCATCGTCCCCTTAAGCATGGTGATATTGTCACGATTCTCACTCAAAACAATGCCCACCCCAGTACTGACTGGATTAACTTTGTTGCTACTAATTCCGCGAAATCTAGAATTCGGCAATGGTTTAAGCGATCGCGCCGTGAGGAAAATCTTGCTCTCGGTCGCAGTGCGTTGGAAAGAGAGTTGGGCAAGAATGGCTTAGATGCATTGCTCAAATCGGATCAGATGCTCAAACTTGCCGAGCGCTGCAACTATCACACCGTTGATGATCTGCTGGCTGGCATTGGCTATGGTGAAACTTCTATCAATGCGGTTGTCAATAAATTAAGGGAACATCAACATAGCGATCGCTATTTCAATCCGCAAAAATTTGAAGCCCGTCATGAACCTGCCCAAAACTATAACTCTAAGTCGCCAATTTTGGGATTGGAAGGAATGGTGTATTCGATCGCTGGTTGTTGTGCGCCTCTCCCTGGTGAAGCAATTACGGGTGTGGTTGCCCTCGGTAGCAATCGTGGCATCACGATTCACCGCAATGATTGCAATAATTTGGCAAATATTCCTAGCGATCGACTCTTACATGTGGCATGGAATCAGCGCAAAGAGAATGATCAAGTTGTCACCTATCCGATTGATATTCGTGTGGAAACCATAGATCGTGTAGGTGTATTGCGCGATATTTTGACTCGTCTTTCTGACAACAAGATTAATGTGCGAAGGGCAAATGTCCAGACCAAAAAAGGTAAAGCTGCAATTATTGATCTAAGTATTGATATTAGCGATCGCCACCAATTCGATCGTGTTTGCAATCAAATCAAAAAAATGTCAGATACCCTCTCTGTTTCTCGCCTAGTCGCTGAGTAAGTTAAAAAAACTTCCTGATCCCATTAGTTAATCAGGAAGTTTTTTGCTTGAACCATTTTATGGGATTAAACATCATGAACTTTCAAACCCTCGATCTCAGCCCAGTAATTACGCTGACTCGCGAAGAGTTTATCAAGCTTTGTGCGGCAAATCCTGAAATGAAACTAGAGCGTACAGCTAAAGGAGAATTGGTCGTTATGTCCCCGACGGGTGGTGAAACTGGTAGTTTTAACTCTGACCTCAACGGTGAACTGTATATATGGAATCACTCATGTAAACAAGGTAAAACCTTTGATTCATCGACTGGTTTTAGTTTGCCGAAGGGTAGCGATCGCTCACCTGATGCGGCATGGATTTCTTTAGCAAAATGGGAATCTCTTACTCCTGAGCAGCGCAAAGGCTTTTTACTCAATTTTGTTTTAGATGTTAGTAGCATATTTGGCTGGGGCTAGAGCCTTTACGGCGATCGTCCTCGCCTAAAAATTCATGTTAGAATCGCGCTAATGTATCTCCCAGAGTTACTATGCAAACCACACAAACACCCATTAAAACTACCGCCTCACCACCACCCAATATTGCCTCCACACCCATCAATATTCCCGATCATAAGCAACTGCCAGAATCAGACGGAACCTTTGTGAAAAATTTTCAGGAACACCCACAAAGTATTGTTTTAACTAGCTCCATCACTCCAGTCCTAGAAAAATTACATCCCGATGGACGTTACTGCATTGGTCAAGACAGTGGCATTTACTGGCGACTAATAGAACCACCCGAAAAAGGAGCTGAAGCCCCCGACTGGTTTTATGTTCCTAATGTATCGCCACTGCTTGATGGTGAATATCGGCGTTCCTATGTTTTGTGGAAAGAGTTTGTTGCACCCTTAATTGCAATTGAATTTGTATCTGGTAATGGGGATGAAGAAAGAGACACAACGCCGCCCAGTGAAACCGACAAAGCAGGAAAATTCTGGGTTTATGAGCAGGCAATTCGCATTCCTTTTTATGCCATTTTTGATACATGGCGAGACAGTCTTGAAGTCTATCACTTAGTTGATGGACGCTATATCAAAGTACAGCCCAATGATCGCGGACATTTTGCGATCGCGCCGATGGGCGTGGAACTTGGGCTGAAATTAGAGAATGGTGTATCTTGGTTGCGCTGGTGGGATGAGTCGGGGAATTTGTTGTTAACTGGTGATGAACGCGCAGCACAAGCTGAGGCGATCGCTGATCAACAACGGACGATCGCCGATCAAGAGCGGCAACAAAAAGAAAAATTAGCAAATTATTTAAGGTCGATCGGCGTTGATCCTGATGCGATTTAATCGCTGAGGTTGCTTCTCCGTTAAGTAATCATGCGTCGCTAAAGCGCCACAATGCAAGCCCGCCGATCAATCCCAAATCGTTAGAAACGATCGCTACTTTGTTCGATAAATTTAGCGGCAAATCTACAGAAACTAAACGAGAATTTCCACCACCAAGATATATTTTGTCGAAATTAAATAACTTATAGAGTGAGGCGATCGCCTCCGCTAATTTGACATTCCATAATTCAACACCAATGAGATCTAAAGCTGCTTGTCCCAAGCAATCCTCATAGGTATCATTACCTTGGAAAATATGTTGACCTAATTCTAAATTTGGCAAAAGCTGACCATTGAGAAATAGTGATGATCCAAACCCAGTACCTAGAGTAATGACTAGCTCTACACCCTGACCAGCGATCGCCCCACACCCTTGCACATCGGCATCATTAGCGATCCGCAACGGTTTTCCTAATTTATCCTGTAATACCTGTGCTAAGGGAAACCCATCCCAGTCAGGATGTAAGTTAATTGCTCCCCTTGTAATCCCATGTTCAAGAACGCTGGGAAATCCAATCGCCAGTCGGTCATATCTACTTTGCCCCGCAATGAGATCTAGCAATGCTGCTACTACCACCTCAGGTGTCGCAGGATGTGGTGTGGGAATTTGCGATCGCTCTGAGACAGCAGTCCCATCATCTCGCAATATGATCGCCTTAATACTACTTCCACCCACATCAATTGCTAATGTCAATAAATTCACTTCAGTCGAATTCTCTTAATAAAAGTAATATTATTGATTAAAGCAACTTGCGATCGCATTGTAGCGTTTTTACAGGTATAGCAGTTTTGATTTTGCCTAAGACAAAATTCAAGCTCAAAACTCTTACTAGGATTGATTTTTTGTTTGTAAATGGGTGCATACTCATTGGCAAACCGATATAGCAAGATGATTGAAACATGAGGAATTAGAATTATGGTTGCAGCATTGATGCTAAGAGCACCGTCAGAAGCCATTCTAAAAGCTAAGGAAGAACTCTCAAGTAATGGCTATACTTCCGTGCAATTGGCAAGTGAGCTTGGTATCGCAGTGCAACTAGTTGACAACTTTCTGAATGGAGAAATTGTTGATCGCAATACCTATAACCTAGTCTGTGACAAGCTGCATATCCCCATCAATTCCTCTGAAGATCAACCACCAAAAAAATCAGATAATTTAAGCAGTCAAGATATTGCAGATTCTAAGCCTGCTAAGAACGAATTGACCAATGGTCATGCTGCTATAAATGACAAGGAGATGCGAGTAATCGCTAACTTCAGTGATGTTTCCGTAAAATCAGAAAATATCGCCCCAATTGATGATGAAATTGATTACCCCCAACCTAATCAGTTTGTCCAGAAAATTCGTCGCCACATTTCTTCCGCCTTAATTCGTCAATGCGATCGCCTCAGAGTCATTGATATTAATACTCCCCTGTATTTACACGATCTATATACAGATATTGAAGTCTTTATAGATTTACCAAGTAGCCAATATCTAGATCTCAACGAGACTTTCCAAAATATTCCGCCTGAACAATATGATCGCTTCTATTTAGCGAAGCTAAATCCGTCCTCAATTCCTGCAAATCAAGCCTTAGAAGAATACAACAAGCTATTAGTAACTGGCAGTTTAGGGGCAGGTAAAACCACATTACTCAAATATTGGGCTTTAGCCTGTATTACTGATCAAATCCTGTCTGATTATTTGCCAATATTTTTGCCATTGCGCTCGCTAGTAGATACTGGTAACTTTCATGGGACTAATTCCCTCGGCAATCCCTTTACATGGCTGAAATCTCAATTTACTAGCTATGGATTGGCTAATGAAATATTAGATGGAGCATCAATTGACAATTTACTAGAGCAGCTATTAAGCGAAGGGAATTTTCTCTTGCTTTGGGATGGACTGGATGAAATCCCAGACAATTATCGAACTGAAATTGCTTATCAAATTCTGAATTTTAGTGATCTCTATCCCAAAAATAGAATGGTAGTGGCTACCCGCAATCCAGTCTATAGCCATATTTTGGAATCTTTTAAAACTATAGAAGTTGCTCCTTTCCAAGAATCACAAATAGCCGAATTTGCAGGTAAATGGGTTCAAACTACCTGTCCTCAATTACCTAAGAAGTTAGATAAATTCCAACAATTACTAAACACCAATCAACCCTTAGCTGAAGTTGCGAAGAATCCTCTACTATTGACACATATTTGTACAGCTTTCAACAGTTGTGAATATCTCAAACCTAACTTTTATCAGGAAATTCTCAATTTGTTATTAAGCAAATGGGAACAGACGAAATGCTTACCCAGTTCCACAAATCAATCCCTATCAGTTGCCCAAAAACAGGATTTGCTTTCCTATATAGCGATCGTTTCGCTCGATCGCCATGGTTATGTTTGGCAAAACAATGAACTAGAGGATGACTTTCAGGCTTGCATCAGGGCTAGTCGGAATTTAGCTAATGTAGCGATCGATCGCGATCAATTTTTTCAACTCCTGAAGTGGCGACACAGCTTATTAATTGAATCTGCCAAAGGTGTTCATAGGCTCTGCCATACGACCTTACATGACTACCTCGCAGCTTATCGCATTGCCAATAGTAATCCTGCGGCGGCTCAAAAATATTTGCTAGAGCGGATGTATCTCAACCGTTGGCATGGAGTGATCGTCATGACAGTGAGCATTTCCCAGCAAGCCGATCATATGTTACAGATGATGAAACGCAAAATCGATGAGCTTGTGATCAAAGATCCGCATCTCCAATCATTTTTGTCATGGGTAAATCAGCAATCAATTCAGATGAAAACTCCCTACAAGGCAGTGACGATTCGGGCGCTGTATTTAGACATTGATTTGGAGAATACGCGATCGCTTGATCGCGCACGTGCTTTAGATATTGCCCATTCACGTTCTTTAGAGCGCGCACGAACCAAAGCTTTAGGCTTTGATAACACTATGGAAACAGAGGTGGATATTGATTACACGATTAATCTCGCCCTCAACCTCGACCTCGCACTATATTTTGCTAATCATCGCATTTTAGACTTAGCCTGCATCCTTGAACCAGATCTTCATAAGGGGCTACAGTTTTTACGTCAGAAATTTCCTGATCCTTATAAAGATCGTGAGAAGTTTTCTAAATGGTGGCAAGCTAAGGGGCTGGATTGGTCAAAGAAATTACGCAGCCTAATAGTGCAACATCGCAAGGGTTCACAGGAATGGCAATTTAGCGAAAACCAACTTAAAATATTGCGGACATATCACGATGCCAATAAGCTTTTGGTGGAATGTCTGAATAATGCCGAGTATGTCAGCCCATTAGTCAAAAATCAAATTGAGTCTACTTTGCTGTCACCTCAAGGGGAATATACAATATTGCAGTATTAAAACGAGAGGGTGTGGTGCAGCGTGCGCCATACCCTTTTGCCCATCGACTATAAATCTTTGAAAGCGCGGCGAAGCCACGCTTTCAAAGATTTATCTGGGTTTTAATGCGCTGTAACCTTTGGGGTTGTGTAATGGTGATTGCTATACTTTAAGCAATACTTTTAAGAGAGATAGATATATTCGTGCTAGAGGTTCGCAAAATCTGTAAATCTTATGGAAAGAAGCAAGTTTTGCAGGACTTGAGCTTTGCTATCCAATCAGGTGAAGTTTACGGCTTACTTGGGCCCAATGGAGCTGGGAAAACCACCACAATTAGCATTCTGTGCGGTTTGATTAAAGCCGATCGCGGTAGTGTGATGATGAATGGTCAGACTTCATCAGGGGCTATGCGATCGCTAATTGGGATTGCTCCACAGGAAAACATCTTTTATAAGAGTTTAACCTGCGAAGAAAATCTGCGATTTTTTGGTCAACTGTATGGCTTGAGTAATGAACTTTGTCGTAAGCAAGCCAAGTATTGTTTAGAACTAGTGGGGCTTGGCGATCGCGCCAAAAGCATCGCCGATACACTCAGTGGGGGAATGCAACGTCGTCTGAGTATGGCGATCGCTCTTGTCCATCAACCGCAGTTAGTGGTGCTAGATGAACCAACAACGGGGCTGGATATTGAGGCGCGTTACGAAATTTGGGAAGTAATTCGCAATTTAAGTAGCCAAGATACAGCAATTTTATTAACTACTCACCTCCTCGACGAAGCGGAACGCCTTTGTCAGCGGATTGGCATTATCAAACAAGGTAGCCTCCTTGCTGAAGGTAGTCTCGAAGAACTGCGTAAATATGTACCTGCCAAGGAAATTGTTCTGGTATGCACCCCCGACGAAGACCTTGCGATCGCAAGAGCGATCGAGTTAGGTTTTGAATATCGTCACTATGGTCGTGAGCTAAGCTTTTGGCTACCAAAAGCGCTAGAGCTAAAAGAAATTTTGGAATATTTTGATGGCATTACGATCGATTCGATCATGCGTCAACCAGTTCGCCTCGAAAATATCTATGTCGAGGTAACTCGAAGTCTGGAAGTAACTTAAATCCATATAGAAAGCGGCGCGTAGCGCCGCTTTCTATATGGATTTAGCGTGATTAAAAACTGCTTTGGTGAAAGCTAACAAATTCTGTTGCATTTGCTCACGGTCTGACGAAACAATGCGATCGAGCGAAGTATAGTATGTGGCTGCTAATTTGGGACGATTGCCAGTTTTCATCATCCATAGACCATCAGCAAGGCTAGCTCTAATTTCGATGAGGACATCATCATTTTCTGGCAAGGTAAACTGCTCAGAAATACCATGAAAAGCCCGAATCTGATTGATTTCATCTCCCTTAATCCAAATCGTTGCCACTAAATAAGGACTAATAGCTTGCAAATCATTGTGCTGTATCGATCTTGACACATGAATGTATAGTAATTGCAACCAAGGCAAAGGATAAACAATCTCTAAAGCACTATAGCCACTACGCTTAGAACTAATCCCCATTCCTTGCAAATAATCTATAGCCAGTGACCATTGATCACTAAAATTTCTAGCTACATCAGGATTAAGAAACAACTGCCCCCATGTACTATGTTGCCAAGGCTGCATATCCATGAAATGCATGTATTCGGTAAATTCATGGACAATTCGTTCCTGCCTTTGCGCGACAATAGCGTATACATCTTGCCAGCAGAAGTATGGCATTGAAGAATTGAGATCATCACGAGGCTTGAGATAATAGCGTTGTGCGGTCTCACTAGCTAAGATTTCAGGATCAATTAAGCAGTAGCTATTACTAATCAAAACTACATAGGTCGGCTTTTTCTGAAACTTAGCCAAAATAAAGTAAGCATCCAGAGAATGCTTGCTTAATTCGCTTTCTAAGCGGTGATCACAGATAATGTCAAAATCTTGGCATTCTAAAACTAAGTCAGGCTGGATCTCATCGGAGATAGATGGATAGCTGACAGCTTTAAGGAAGTTTGAGCTATGCTTTCCTGATCGCTGCATCAAGAAATCCACAAACTCTTGCCCTAAATCATGAATATTCTCTAATAGATATTCCCAAAAAGCGGCAAAACGCTCTTTTTTATTTAGGTTGGGGGGGAGCAAGAAAATATTACTCATAGCTGGGCGTTGTCTAGCCTCATTTCGCTACATTGTATAGTTTATCTATGAACAAATATGTAGTAGAAAAGTAACGATTTAAGATTTTTTCTACCTCTAAAATTAAGGAATGCTAAATCGGTCTATGACAGGCTAGTACCAGCCAAATCCCAAAACTTCCTTGATCAATAATAATTGGTATTTCTCTAAGTTTACGAGGACTTATCAACTTTAACGCAATTTCTAAAAAAAGTCTTGGTATCGTCTAATGCATTCATAAAAAACACATAGAAACTAATGTCAACCCTTCTAGTTAAAAATATCCATACTTTAGTAACCATGGATCGCGATCGCCGCGAACTCCATGGTGCTGCCATATTTGTGCGAGATAACGTCATTGAGCAAGTTGGGCTGACCTCAGAATTACCTCAGACTGCCGATGAAGTCCTAGACCTACAGGACAAACACATTGTCTTACCAGGTTTGGTGAATACCCATCATCATTTTTTTCAAGTCCTTACTAAGGTTATCCCTGCTGCTCAAAATTGCGATCTGTTTAATTGGCTAAAGACGCTTTATCCCATTTGGGCAAATTTAACCTCAGAAAGTATCTATGTCAGTGCTCAGATGGCAGCCACCGAATTAATTCTCTCTGGCTGCACGACCGCTAGCGATCACCTCTATATCTACCCTAATGATTGTCAACTAGATGATGAAATTGATGCCATCCAAGCAATCGGGCTGAGGTTTCATGCTAGTCGTGGGAGTATGAGCCTTGGTGAAAGCAAAGGAGGTCTACCGCCCGATCGCTTGGTTGAAAAAGAAGCTGATATTCTCAAGGATTCACAAAGACTGATCGAGCAATATCACGATTCTTCACGCTATGCGATGTTGCGGATGACCTTAGCTCCATGTTCACCTTTCTCCGTCTCTACGGATTTAATGCGTGAATCGGCAAGTATGGCGCGATCGTATACCAGTGTCAGACTACATACGCATCTCGCTGAAAACCAATCCGATATTGACTATAGCTTAAGCAAATTTGGTAAAACGCCTGAAGATTATGCTGAATCCGTAGGTTGGCTTGGTGATGATGTTTGGCACGCCCATTGTGTGAAACTTAGCGATGATGCCATTTTAAAGTTTGGGCGTACAGGTACAGGGGTCGCGCATTGTCCTTGTAGCAATATGCGTTTAGCCAGTGGGATTGCCCCGATTCGGAAAATGTTGAATCATCGAGTTCCTGTAGGTTTAGGTGTAGATGGCTCAGCCTCTAATGACACAGGTAATCTGTTACAAGAGGCTCGCACCGCATTTTTATTAGCGCGGGTAAATGAGTGCGATCCCACATCTATGAGTGCGCGGGATATTTTAGAAATCGCAACTCTTGGTGGCGCGAAGGTCTTGGGGCGAGATGATATTGGTGCGATCGCTCCCAATATGGCGGCTGATTTTATTGCTATTGATATTGAGCGATCGCAATTTGCAGGCGCACAGCAGGATCTAGTCTCAGCGTTAATTTTTTGTCCAGTGCCATCGGTGGACTATAGCTTTATTAACGGGCGTAAAATCGTTGATCGTGGTCAGCTAACCACCCTTGATCTACCAATGTTAATTGAACGCACTAATAAAATTGCGCGTCAATTAATTGTGTAAACACTTGAACTATAAGCGTTTGCGGCTAAGCAGAGAATTGATTTTGAAAAAACTTACCAGATTTTTCAAAAAATTTGACTAAATGCGATCTCTATCTGTTATATTAATTGAGGTCAAAAAAACGACCACAAAAAAAGGGCGCTTAGCTCAGTTGGTAGAGCGTCTCGTTTACACCGAGAATGTCGGGGGTTCGAGTCCCTCAGCGCCCATAATTATAGAATAAAGCAATAAAGACCAGCTTTGCTTGTCTTTATTGCTTTTAATGCATTTAAGAACAATAGGATGAATTTTGTAAAATCGTCATCTTATCTAACTTGAGACAGACACTAGACTGGTTTCTGATTAAAGGCAATAATCGATCAGCATAAAGTAGTAGTCTCAAAAACTAGATAAATGACCATCACCTTATTTGTCCTATACACTATAGTGCTTCTGGGTTTTCTATGGATTTATTCACTATTGAGTTCTAAGCCCAACACTTCCAAGACATCCAATAAGATTAGTAATTCGCCCGCTAAGAACAGTAATTCATCCGCATGGGAAAACCTAGAACCACTATCTCCCTACAATTGGCGTAAGGCTAGTCAAAGAAAGCTAAAACAAAGAAGACTCAAGAAAATCTCAAGGCTATTGAAATTTTCAAGATAAATGTTCGGAATCCAAATTCTTGGCATACAGATGTTGATCAGAAATCAACAAAACACAGACTACATTAACCATGCTGCCAGCCTTTTTACAAGACAGGATCTAAGGGGTATTGCAGTATGACTCTAAGCTAAGGCAAGCTCATGAGCAATAACAAACCTAAAGCCCCTTTTGTAAATAATCAGGAAAAGGAATCGCTAGCCGCTTTGGCTGTAATTGTAATGATTGCGATCGCGGCTAGTCTGGTTTTATGGCTATTTATCGCTCAGCCACAAATTTTCACCTTTAAGCTAGCATTTCAGCCTAATGACCTAATATTGCCCATTGGTTCTGGCATAGGAATTTTAATTACGATCTATGCGCTCTATTTTCTTAATAAATTTAAAAACACAAAGGTAAATCAAAGTAAGCCTGTTAGTTCTAATTCTGGTCATGCTACAACCTCTAGAACCAATACACCGCTGAATGCTCACAAAACTGTTCAGCAACCAGAGACAAATAAAAAAGAATCAATACCTTTAAATCAGCCAGTAGATCAACCGATCAAAAACTCTACTAGGCTATCAATGAGGGAATATTTAGAATTTAGCCATAGCCAGAACCCCGAAAGCCAGTCTGTTGTTTATGAGATGCCTAAATACGCACCTCAAAACTTACTCAGAATGCTCAATGGTGATGAAAAACAAGCCTTCAGACTATATGAAGGGATATATCAAAAATATGGGAATAGGGGAGAAAAGTGGATCTGGGAAAAGGTGATTGGCGACTTAGAAAGAGATAGACGATAGCAACAGATAACTAAAAGTAACGCGAGTTCGGGATAATTTGAAACGTGCTTTGAGAGAGGGTTTGCTACGCAAACCCTCTCTCAAAGCACAAAAGTAAAAGCCTTGCTTAGCAAGGCTTTTACTTTTGTGCTTTTAAAATTTGCCAGCTTAACCCGAACTGACGTTAAAAGTATGAGTGGCGGCTCTTCGCGCCGCCACTCATACTTTTAGGCGAGAGATAATTCGCCAATAGCTTCTAAGCGGCTATATTTACCAACTGAAAGAAAAGACTCCTCTAGACTTTGAGCAACTGTCGGACTAATCCAGCCCAATTGTTTGAGTAAATGGATCGAAACAGCAGTTTTAGCCCGTTTAGAACCATCCATAACCTTGATGGCTAAACCTAAACCTTCGCCTATCCTGCCGATACATTGCACCCCTTCCGCACCTGACTTACTGACAACTTCCCCATTAGTTAAGCGCATTAGCTCTGTATCAAACTGACCATCCCCTGAAACCATGTCAGGATTGCGAGTCATGGCGCGAGTAATGCGCTCTAGGTGTAACTGGTTATGAGCAGATAGCAATGCATAGAGATGGGCTAACTGATCGAGTTCTAATAAATAAGTTGGCACACCACAATCATCATGGGCACAGATAAACTCCGCCGCAGGCATATGCAGTAGATCTGCCATCGTACTCAGTGCTAGTTGCTGTACAGGATGATTGCGATCCATATAGGAGGAAATTTCCCAACCCTGCTGTCGACATACGGCGATCATCCCTGCATGTTTACCAGAGCAATTATGTTGTAGGTGGCTTTGATAGCATTCAGGAATTGGACATTGCAAGGCACTCGGCTCAACATCACAACGCCAAAGAATACTAAAAACCTGTCTGGCTTGGGCGATCGTGCCTTGGTGTGAACCACAAATGATGGCTAAATCTTTTTCGGAGAGGTTAAATCGCTCCTGTGCCCCAGAAATTGAGACGGGCAAAGCTTGAATTGGCTTGAGACAAGAACGGGCAAAGGTGGTTGTTTGAGGATCGCCTGCCGCTGATAGGACTCTTCCTCTCGTATCGACTACCGCAGCTTGGCAAGAATGGATCGATTCAACTATTCCCTCGCGCAACAACTGCACGGTTATTTTGTTAGCGGAGAAACGATTACGCTTGCCGAGATTCATAAGTTATTGCTTGAGGATCGCCATCATAATCCTACGCTAAGGCTAGGATATATATGAAGATATGTAACAATTGTAGATATAAATACACATGGTTTTAGCAAATACTGAGCCGATCGCAGGTCAATATTGGCTTTGGCGCGATCAAAAAATTTATTTTGTCAAAGCAGGGGCTAATCTACAGCGTCCACCATTGTTGCTAGTACATGGTTTTGGCGCATCAACTGACCATTGGCGCAAAAATATTACTGACCTGAGTCAAGATTTTGAAGTATATGCGATCGATCTTTTGGGATTTGGGCGATCGCAAAAACCTGCATGGGAATATAGTGGCGATCTATGGCGGGATCAGCTTCATGATTTTATTACCGAACAAATTCAACGCCCAACGATCATTGCGGGTAACTCCCTTGGCGGCTATGCCTCCTTATGTGTGGCAGCTGACCATCCCCAATCCGTAGCAGGAGTTGTATTGCTCAATAGTGCAGGTCCTTTCACAGATACGAATCCCCTTGGAGCTAAAAAAGTAAATCCTGTTCAAAAAGCAATTAGTAAAACTTTACAAGGCGTTTTACGGCAACCTTGGGCAAATCAGTTACTTTTTGCATTTGTGCGCCAAAAATCACGGATTCGTAGCACTTTGCAAAAGGTATATCTCGATCAATCTGCCGTAACCGATCAACTAGTCGAAGAAATTTATCGTCCATCCTGTGATGAAGGAGCTGCACAGGTTTTTGCCTCAGTATTTAGTACACCCCAAGGCAAAAAGGTCGATCAGCTACTCACATCAATGACTTGCCCTTTATTGGTTATTTGGGGTGAGGGTGATCCTTGGATGAATTCCCGTGTGAGAGGAGCGAAATTCCGTGAGTTTTATCCTTCGCTGACGGAGCATTACATTAAGGCAGGACATTGCCCCCACGACGAATGCCCAGAAATTGTCAATGGCTTAATTCGGGATTGTTTTCTGTAAATTTGGAAGCGCATCCCTTCGGGATGCGCTTCCACAAACCATTGAGGATTACTATATTAATCAGGATTAATCAGGCAAATAGAAATAGAAATAATGGCAACTTGGCAATGTATTAGCGGTTGTGGCGCTTGTTGTAATCTTGACCCAAGCGATCGCCCTGACCTTGCTGACTATCTCACCCCCGCAGAATTGCAACAATATTTGAGCATGGTCGGCATCGATGGCTGGTGCATTAATTTTGATCGACTCAATCGCAAATGCTCAATTTACGAGCAACGTCCCCGCTTTTGTCGAGTAGAGCCAGATACCTTTTATGACATGTTTGGGTTGGAGGCGGAAGAACTTGATGAATTTGCGATCGCCTGTTGCGAAGAACATATTGAATCAATCTATGGCGAAAGATCACTGGAACTATTGCGCTTTGAGCAAGCAATTAGCTTACCCAGAGACTAAACAACAGATAAATTTGTGAAAGCTTGGCAAGAGCAAGCTTTCACAAATTTATCTGTTGTTTTAATGCCCAAAATACTATGTTATGATGCGTCTACAAAGTAGGATAATGTAACAAGGACTACAAATTTACTTTGCGATCGTTGGCAGCCATATAGCTAAATATGGGTTTAAACATGGATTGTATATCGTCACCCTATTCATATCCATTTGAGCAGAATCAAGACGCTGTTCGAGCATTTGCTGACAATAATTGCGTCTGGCTGGGGAACTATGTAAATAGAAATCACATCCAATTTCTGAGAGATTTTCCCTCAGCTCATCAAATTCAGCAAAGACAGGAAGCTATTCACCACAAAGCATCACATCGCCGACAACAGCAAATTTCCCTCTTGGAAATAGCATCGGACATGGATAGGCGCTGGAACAAAAAATTTATGCCGAGAGAATTTGTTTAAAAAACTAATTCCAATAAGTGCTGTGCAGGTACAGCGCAAAGCGCTGTACCTGCACAGCGAAACTTTAAGCCTCAACAAGCTGTAAATGCTTTGTAGAAAATGGTAATTCTTTTATAAAAAATAAGGGAACAAAATTTCCACTTTTGATTTCAAAAAAGAGAGCAATTGCTTTAAAGCATATGCCCTCTTTTTTTGTGACCAAGATCACAGGATCTAAGAGATATGAGGCTCTTAATCCTTTGATTGCAATCACATAAGGACAGAGATAGTAGTCACATCTATACCTTGGATTTTGCATCAGACTAATCATTGTAGAGATATACGTCTAGAAACCTCTTTAAAGTCATGAATAACAAAAGCGTCATTAGAAATCTTGTTAACCGTGCTCTCCTTGTCAAACGGCTTACTCCTGAAATGGAAACCTTGATTAATCAAGAACTTTCTGAACAGGGCTATATTACTGATCCTGACTATGAAGCACTGGAATATCTCATGCAAGCGATCGACCAAGGGAGAGTACGTCAAGTTGTCTAAAAATAATTTGGTGAATATTGACTTAGATGTAGCTGTAGACTAGAGTTGCAAAATTTGAAGTCTTGCATGTATGGGTTTTTCAGCCTATTCACGTCTAAATTATCAACTGCGATCGCTATATCACCAGATAGCCTATGGGATTCTATTTTG